>NZ_FODU01000024.1:0-31582 GCF_900110445.1 Acinetobacter sp. yr461 | reverse complement strand
CATAACGTGGCTCATTCAAACGCAAGTCAGTTGTAATGATTGCAGGAAGTGCCAGTTCAACAGTTTGTAAACCACCGTCAACTTCACGAGTTACTTGTACTTTGCCGCCATCAACTTTCACTTCAGAAGCGAATGTACCTTGGCCCGCACCTAATAATGCGCCAAGCATTTGACCTACTTGGTTAGAGTCATCATCAATTGCTTGTTTACCAAGAAGGATAAGTTCTGGTTTTTCAGCGTCCACAACACCTTTTAAAATTTTAGCAACTTCTAAAGCGCCAATTTCATCAGTAGTTTCAACTAAAATACCGCGGTCTGCACCCAAAGCCATTGCAGAACGGATTTGTTCTTGAGCTTCTTTAGGACCTACAGAAACAACAACGATTTCTGTTACTGTTCCTTTTTCTTTTAAGCGAACCGCTTCTTCCACTGCGATTTCACAAAATGGGTTAATTGACATTTTAACGTTAGTTAGGTCAACCCCACTATTGTCCGGCTTAACACGAACTTTGACGTTGGCATCAACCACGCGTTTTACAGCAACAAGAGCCTTCATGTAGTTCCTCGAGTAAAGATAAAAAATGGTCTATTACTTCATATTCATGTGATAGACCATGTCAAAGTGAATTATTTTGAAAATGAACGATTATGATTAATAAGTGATAAAGCAATTGCACCGATTAAACCTGCTGCCGCAATTACCATAAAGTTTTTTTCAATCGGTAGATTCAAGGCCATAATCATTCCTATCAATAATGGTGCTCCTATAGCGCCTAAACGACCAATGCCAGATGCCAAACCTATACCCGTTGAACGAATCTCACTAGGATAAAACTGACCACAATATGAATAAGCAACAATTTGAGCGCCTGTAGAGCAAGCTCCAACCACTGCAATAGTGATATACAACATGTGTATTGGCATTGGCAAAGTCATCAAGTACAAAAATAGGCTTCCCAAACTGTACATAAACACCAATACCCATTTGATATGCATACGGTCAGCCAACCAACCTCCACCTATGGCACCAATGATCCCGCCAATATTGAGAGCAATCACGAAGCTTAATGCTGAGCCAAGCGTATAACCCGACATCGCCATTAACTTAGTCAGCCACGTACTCAGTGAATAGACCATAAATAGCCCAGTAAAGAATGCTACCCAAAACATGATTGTGCTAAAACCACGTCCATTCGCGAATAAATAAGAAACAGAAGAGCCCGCATGGGTTGGATCTGTAATATTGAGCAGTGCTACATCAGCATCTATTTGAATATTGGGTTCAATCAATCGAATAGTCTGTTTTAGTTCTAGATCTTTCTTGTTTTTACTCAGATATGCCAATGACTCTGGCATTGATTTCATAATAAAAGGTATGAGCAATACAGGAATACCCGCCGCAAAAAATACGACTTGCCAACCAAATTCCACAATAAATTGTTTACCCAGTAAAGCTGCCAATATACCGCCTATAGCGTACCCAGAAAACATCAAGGCGGTCATGAAATTACGTATTTTTTTGGGGGCATACTCAGTCATTTGTGCTACGACATTTGGCATCACACCGCCAATCCCCAAACCTGCAATAAAACGCATAATACTAAAACTAATAGGATCATTCGTCATTCCAGCTAGTGCAGTGAATACGCTGAACAGAAATACGCAGATTGCAACCGTCAAACGTCGGCCAATTTTATCGGATATAGCTCCTAAAAAGATGGCCCCCACCATCATGCCAAATAATGCAGAACTAGCCATAAAGCCAGCTGTCGAAGCACTGACACCCATTTCTTCCATGATTGAAGGAATAGCTATACCAGCAACAGCAATGTCATAGCCATCAATGATAATAATAATGAAACACCAAACTAATACTTTGGTATGAAACTTATTAAACTTTGCATCATTAGCAATTTTGTGTACATCAATGTACTGCATGATCATCTCCTTGATATTCATGACTCTATATTTTCTTGAATTTTGTTAATTACATTTTTGCCCTTATTTATTGGTTGAAGCAGTAATACTTCATTTCGACCAAGAGTAATCATTGCAATAATTTATGTCAATATATTGATATAAATTAAAAAATAAAATACATAACTATATGTTTATTTTATTATAAAATTAAAAAATTTAATTAAAAATGTAAATATATTGACACAAATAAATAATTCAATATGCTTTTAACTATCAAAAAAGGAGTTTAAAAGATGAACGCAACACTAAATTATCAGGACGATATCGCCATAATTACTCTTTGCCGAACAGAAGCAAGAAATGCTCTAAACAAGGAGATGATTCAAAATATTGATGACTTACTTAACAGAGTCATTCAAAGCCCTCCTCGTGTTCTCATTTTTACTGGTCAAGGAGAAAAAGCTTTTTGTGCTGGAGCAGATATCACTGAACTACAAAATAAAACCCCTACAGAATATCTAGAGCTTTCACGTAAAGGGCAAAATGTTTTCAATAAGATTAGTAATTTATCATTCCCTACACTAGCCGTAATTAAAGGTGCTGCTCTAGGGGGTGGCTTAGAATTAGCGATGGCTTGTACTTTCCGTATCTGTAGTCTTAATTCTAAGTTTGGTTTACCTGAAATTAAATTAGGCCTACTTCCAGGTTATGGAGGAACTCAACGCTTGCCTCGTATCGTAGGCTATGCAAAAGCATTAGAGTTGACTCTAAGTGGAAGAATTTTTGATGCGCTTGAAGCCAAAGAAATAGGTCTAATCACACAAATTACAGCGACTGAAAATTCAGTTCAAGCTGGCTTAGATTTTTTATCAAGTTTTGGAGAATCATTTCCTGCATCCACAGCATTTATCATAAAGGCTGTTCAATCTGCATTAGATTTGAATATTACTGATGGATTAACGCTCGAAAGTGAAATGTTTCTTGCTAGTACCCAAACTAAAGATGCGGCTGAAGGTATACAAGCATTTATTGAAAAGCGTAAAGCAAAATTTACGAATCAATGATGCTACTAAACCAACTTGAAATATTGCCTAATAGATAGTCTGATTTGATAATTTTCGGTAAAAACTATCAAATCAAACTATCTAAATCGATACCAACATTACATAAATCATCAATATTCCATTTTTTATTTTCAATAAATGCATCTGGTTATAAGTATATAATATAGATAAATCCTCAATACTTAGCAGTTTAGATTATGACCCAAAAAGATCAACAAAGTTATGATCATTCTCTTTATCCAATCCACAACAGATTATTCTTCAGATTGTTTCAACTTGGAAACTCATTAGATCGTCAATGTGTAAATGAACTAGGAATTTCGTCAGTACATTGGGCAGTTTTAGGTGCATTATCAAGGCCACAAACTAATTCGGTTATGTCTTTTACTGAGTTAACTGAATACCTAGATGTAAGTAGACAAAATTTAGATGGTGTTTTGAAGCGACTCGAACGCGAAGGCTATGTAATACGCCAAATTGACACAACAGATCGCCGTGCAAAAAATATCATGTTGACCAGAGAAGGAATTGCTCGATGGGAACAATTACAAGAAAATATTTATAATTTTTATAAGCAGGCTCTAAATGGCTTTACACTTGACGATATGATTACATTTACTCATTTAGCAAATAAATTAACAAATGGCCTGAATGATATTAAAATAAACGGTTAAGCTAGAATGGTCTATTAAGATTAACTAATAAATTAGGAAATATTGTTTTCCTAATTGTACAATTTGGGGAATTTAATAGTAATTGTTGTACAAGAGTATTTTACACGCAATTAGTTAGAATATTTTTTAGTTTAATTTTTTAAAAAGTAACGTGCATTTATCTATTACCTCTTTTTTAGAACCAGCCCACTAATTTAGTAGGCTAGTTTTCAATACATTATTACTAAATTTTATTTCAGTGGTGATACCGAAGTTGGCAGAGCAATCATTGACTGCATCTCATGGGTTAGCCACTGTGGACCACCTTTGGGTGGCCAAATACCATCTGCAACCGATTTAGCACGAACTTCCGAACGCTCATTCAATGACGCATATGGCCAAATACTTACAATACGCGGCGTACCATCAAGAGCATACATCGCTATTGTTAATTTTGAGTATTGAGTACGAGTTGGCACTGCATTTTTCCATGCCTCAAGAACATGAGGAACACCGCCATGCTTCAACTCATAAGTACGAATTTCATAGACAGGACCAAAATCACCTAACTCAACTTCAGGTAAAAAGTCGAAACCAGCAAAATTTTCAACTGAATATTTGATGATATTTTCTGATGTATCAAATAAGTTGTCTTGTGCGGCTAAACGTGCATTTTCATCGTCAAGTTCTTGTTGTGAAGAGTAGCTACGTAATACAACAACTTGATTGAGTTGACCTATATCTGAGAAAAAAACTCCGAGTAGCTTACCTTTAGCTGCTGTATCTTGGTAAAAACTTTGAATACCTGTCGCAACAGTTGCGGTTGTACCCATTTTGATAGTGATATTAATCAGTTGATAAAGCTTCATGCGGTTCTCCGTGGTTGTGTCATTGGTGTAGGTTGTTCAGTCACTTGTTTATTTAGTTTTCCTGCGGCAAATTGAGCAATTCGCCAAGCAAATACCATCCCTGGCCCTAACGTTGTTCCGGGACCTGGGTATGTTCCTTTAAAAATTGAAGATAGGTCATTACCGCAGGCAAATAGCCCTGTGATCACCTGATTATTCTGATCAAGCACTCGACCATAAATGTCACCAGCTAACCCACCGCTACTCGCACAGTCCATTGGAATAACGGGTAAAGCGTAAAATGGCCCTTGCTCAAGTTTGCCCAAGCATGGATTTGGTTTTACCTCGGGATCCCCGTTAAAACGGTTCATCACACCACTACCTTTACCAAAGTCGGTGTCTGTACCCAGTTCAACCAATTGATTAAAACGCTGAACAGTACTTACTAATCCTTGGGCGTTGATTCCAACTTTTTGGGCAAGCTCCTCTAGTGAATTTGCAGAGAATAAATATTTTGCCTTGAGGTAGTAATCGAGTTTTTTTGCACCAGGCAGAACAAAACCCAAACCATATTTTTGAATCGCAGTTTGGTCACAAATCAGATAGGACTGAATTTTTGCTTTGCCTTGATTAGTTTTGAGCTGTGCCATACAAAAGTCATGGTAAGAATCTGACTCATTGACAAAGCGTTTGCCATCATCATTGACAGCTATCACACCTGGTTTAGCCCGATCTAAAATAATGTGTGGCCAAATAGCTTTATAGCCATTGGTATGAACATGAATTGAACATGGAAAATAAAGCACACTACTATCCACAGATGGGTCAAGTTTTGCACCCTTTTCAAGGGCTCTACTGAGCCCATCACCTGTGTTCGAGTCGGGAGACAATGAGTCTGCGATTAAACCATTTGGGAACAATTGTTGACGTAAATTTGTATTCCACCCCACACCACCTGTGGCTAAAACTACACCTTTTCGGGCACGAATGACTTTTACACCTTGTTCAGTTTTAATTTTGGCTCCTACCACTTTGCCTTTTTCGACTAGCAGCTCTTGCAGTGGCGCATTAAACCAAACTGGTACATTCTTTTGTTTAAGGTTGTAAAATAAGCTACCCACCAGAGCGTTACCCATAACAAGGCGTGTACCCCGATTAAAACGTAACCTTGAAAGCAAATAAGGCACCACAACTTTCAAGGTGGTCATAAAGTTCTGAAAACTATGTATAGGATTTAATAGTGCATTTAACTCACTACGATTGACCATCATGCCGCCTAAGCCCATAAATTCGGCCCGTGGAGGACGTACATATTTAAAGTCAGCACCTAAAACACTTGCATCAAATTCAGCAGGTGCAAGCGCACGACCGCCAAATGCTTCACCTGGCTGATTTTTCACATAATCGGGATGTGCTAAACAAGCATTAAGCTTAACTGTTGTTTTTTCATCTAATTCACGAATCATATCCGCACTTGACGCTAAAAATGCTTCACGAAGTTCTTCACCACCACGTTCACCCACTACAGATTTAAGAAAAATTCGAGCTTGCTCAATATTATCGGGAACACCTGCTTGAACACTCAAATGTGATCCTGGTGCCCAAATCGTTCCACCTGATGTTGCTGAAGTACCACCTACTTGGGAAGCCTTTTCACAAAGTAAAACATCTAATCCATTAAGCTTGGCAAATAGTGCTGCGGACATGCCTGCTGCACCACCGCCAATAACCAATAAATCAACTTCTTTATCCATGTTAAATTCTCCTTAATCTTGCTTATTCGGCATAAACGCTGCTGTTTCAGTTCGAGCTTGTTCAGCAATTTTTTTTGCAGCAAGATAACCAAATGTCATGGCTGGACCTAAGGTAATTCCACCACTTGGATATTGGCCCCCCATGATGCTATTGAGATCATTTCCAGCCGCAAATAATCCATTAATCGGTTGCCCTGCTTTATTTAGAACTTGGGCATATTCATCTGTTACCAGTCCTGCAAATGTCCCTAGACTTCCTGGCACCACTTCAACTGCGTAAAATGGTCCATTTTCAATCGGGGCAATACATGGGTTTGGATAATGATCGGCATCACCCTGCGCTTTTTGATAAGGAGTAGTACCCCGCTGAAACTCGGGGTCTTGACCTAAATAGGCATATTGGTTGTACTGCTCAACTGTTTTTAAAAACTGAACTGGATCTATACCGCATGCCACAGCCAGCTCTTGAATAGTGTGTCCTTGTTTTAAGTAACCGTTGTCCAGCCAAAGCTTTAGAGAAATTGGAAAAGGTTTAACAGCACCTAAACCATAACGGCGAATAAACTTATGATCACAAATCAACCAGCAATGTGCTTGTTCGCCTTGCGGTGTATGTTTGAATAAATCTTTAATAAATAAAGGATAGGATTCACCTTCATTGGTGAAACGGCATCCATTTTTTAAAACTGCAATTAATCCTGGTTTACCTCGTTCAACCAAATGTGGAAAACGACCTAAAGTTCCATCTGAACGTGGCATTAGTGAAACAGGTGCCCATGCGCCAGACCACGGCAAGGTTTGGTCAACAGTTGCTCCAATTGCTTCTGCTGCACTTAAGCCATCACCTACATTTGTTTCAGGAGCAGCTGAATGATGGGGAGTTCCTTCACTCACATGTTTGAATAAAGCTTGTTTACGTTTTTCATCATGCGGGAAACCACCAGTCGCTAGTATCACGCCATGTTTTGCTATTATCTTGATGATGCCAGCTGGTGTTTTAAATAATGCTCCAATTACTCGACCATTTTCTTCAACTAATTCAGTCATGGCATGATTTGCCAATAGTTTTACTTTGTAATCGAATGCCGATTTGAGTAGTCGAGCTACCAAAGCATTACCATTCACAATTTGAGTTGAGCGCTTAGTAAAAATTAGATCAAAAAAATGTCGTAATACTCGTTTGGTCGCATAAATAAAGGATGGAATTGCATTAAAAGTATTAATGAAATGCTTCATATCTGCGCCGGAGGCGATACCCATCCCCCAAAGAGTAGTTTCAGGAATTGGTGGACGTAGGATATTTAGTTTCTGACCAAGTAAACGGCCATCGTAAGGTGCAGCAACAATCGAACGCCACCCAACCCTAGCACCTTCAATATTGAAAAAGTCAGGTACCGCCGCACCAATATTAAATTTAACCTCAGTTTTGGCTTCGAAAAATTCCACCATTTTTGGTGCTTGAGTTAAATAAGTATGAATCTTGGTTTCATCATACTTTTCACCCAAAATATTTTTTAAATATAGCTTCGGTATATCAATCGGTTCGGTTTGTCCTTCACGTTCAGCATGAGGTGTATTAGGAATCCATAACCATCCTCCCGATACAGCAGTAGTTCCACCAAATACGGATGCTTTCTCTGTGACAATAACCTTTAATCCTTCATATGCTGCGGTCACGGCGCTTGAAAGCCCACCTGCACCCGAGCCAATGACTAAAACATCACATTCGTAGCATTCACGAATTGGTATCGAAGTCATCTGAAATGGTTGTTGGGTTTTTGCATTCATACTTCTTACCCCGTAACAGTGCCCAATTGAGCGAGCGCAACGAGCTGCTTCATTGCTTGCAAATTAATTTCAGCACGTTCGAAAGCAGGACGTTCAGCTAGTACCAAATTTGGTACTTCTGCAGCTAACATAATTTCTTTGGGCAAAGCACGAATTAATCCTACAAGATCAATTTCGCCTTGCCCTGGCACTAATCGATTAGAACGTGCAATCTGAATTAAACCCTCCTCACTCGGATCATATTCAGCAAAGCCATCGCAAAGCTGAACATAGTTCAACCGTTTTGGATCAAGTGCTTTGACTTGCTGAATTGTTGAATCTGATCGGTCAAAATGTAATGCATCAATTAAAATGGCAGCATTTTCTTGCCCTGATTGGTTCACGATATATTCAGCCTGCGCCAAATTTTTCACATTGGTCCATGGCATGAACTCTAGGTCACAACTCAAGCCAAACTGTTTACTTAATTCACAAAATTGTGCAAAGTGATGTATCAGTCGTGACTGCTCAGGATCATTTCCTGCAACTAAAATATGCCTAGCACCGAGCTGCTCAGCGGTACTTAAAAACTGCAAATATTTATTTGGTTCAAAGTCAGAAGCAATTCGTACAATTTCAACATCAGCAATACGAACACCTGTGTCATCCAAAGCAGCCCTTGTTTCCTTAATCAGCTTGCTATCATTTAAAATTGGATAATCTACCTCATTAGGTGCTGCTGGCAGCAGGCGTAAGCCCACCGCTGCATAACCACACTTTGCTGCAATTTTGACTGCTTCTACAGGACTCACATCTGCAACTGTCAAAAATGAAAGTGAATATTCACGCCACATCTTGTTGCTCCTGCTCTTTCTCAAGTAAATAAGCAATCATTAAGTCGCGAACCTCAATAAACATGTCCGTTCCTTTGACTGAGTTACATCCCAAACTCGACGCATGTTGAATAAATGGTGTGTTTTCAGGACTAGTCACGACATCTGCAACCGACATTTGTGCAGTTATTTTTTCTAATTGAAAAGCTGCTGAAGGATCACCATTCATTCCCATAGGTGTCGCATTGACCACAACGTCGAATCCTGTTGGATCATTGTTATGTGCAACAACTTTGCCTTTACCTAGTTGTTGAAGTTGTTCAACTAGTTGTTGTTGACGCGTTTGATCTACATCAAAAATTGCTAGTTCTGCTACCTCAGCAAGAAGTAATTCATAAGCAATCGCTTTCCCTGCTCCACCAGCTCCCGCCAAAATGGCACGTTTATCTTTTAACTCGATTAACTTATTTCGTATCGCTTGTACCATGCCTTTACCATCAAGCATGTCTCCTTCCCACCCTTCTTTACAGCGACGAATCGTATTTACTGCCCCAATGAACTGTGCGCGTGAAGTTAGTTTTTGGCAGCAACTCAAAGCCGAAATTTTATGGGGTACAGTGACAATCAAGCCGTCACTATTATTTAAATACAAATTTTGTTGAACAAAATTTGGGAAGTGTTCTGGTGCTACATCAGCAGGGACAACAATCGCATTTAAATCTTTTTTAAGCAGCTCCATAGTTACACCCTCAGGTGATTTGACCTGTACAATCGGATGTCCGACCACAAAATAAAGACGAGTTGATCCATTCAATTGAATATCCATTATTCAATCTCCTTAAAAATCGGTGAGTTAGAAAATTTTAGATTTGAACTTTTTTAAGTTCGTGCTGACGTATCTTTGTTGGTGAATAAACCAGTTTCATAATAATTAATGCTGCGACCATCCCGGCGGTTGGTAGGCAAAGTACAAGGAAAATTTTGCTTGTCTCCCAACCTAGGCTTAAAAAATATGCTCCAGCAAATGCACTACCCACAGCTCCTAATCGGCCTATACCATGCATCCAGCTGTTTCCTGTTGCACGAGCAAAAACTGGATAAAATGAACTTGAAACACTGTTGAGACCTGCATTCGCACCATTCATCCACATACCGATGAAGAAACACATCATGCTATACATTACAAAGTTATGACCCACCGCACCCAGAAAAAACATGAAGCCAATCGCTAAAAGATATGCAATCACTAAACCTAGGTGTGGATTGAACTTATCCATTAAATAACCGCATGCGATACAACCTACTGGGCCTCCTAACTGATAAATCGCAGTAATAATTGAAGCCTCACTGATGCTGAAACCAAATTCATGGCTCATCATTGGTAACCAACTTCCAAGTAAATAAACAACAAACAAACCAGATGCATAGCTCCACCATAGCAAAAAGCTGCCTAAGAAATAAAAAGGACTCAGGACTGCTTTTACTGGATTATCGACCGTATTGGTTTTTGCTTTAGGTAAAACAAAAACAGTGTTAGCTGTATCAAAATCTGGTGCCATTTTATGAATAATGGCATCAATCTCTGCTTTTGGATGTTCTTTAAGGACTTTATAACCAATAGATTCGGGTAATTTAAATGCTGCGATAACGGCTAAAATAAGTGGTAGGACTCCACCAATAATCATCATGGCATGCCAGTTAAAATGTGGAATCACCCAAGCAGCCAAAAAACCACCAATAGCAGCACCAATTGTGAATCCACTTAAAATGATGGTAACCATACGGCCATTCATTTTCATAGGTGAGTAATCCGTTACCAACGTAACAGCTTGCGGCATTACTCCTCCCATAAATAAACCAGCAATAAAACGGAACATCATTAGCTCAGTCACATTAGAAGAAACTGCTGCACATAAAGTAAATACACCAAAACCAATTAAGTTAATAATGAGTAGTTTTTTACGTCCAAACTTGTCTGCCAAAGGGCCTGAAATCACTGCGCCTACAGCTAAACCTATTAAAGCTGCACTCATTACGGGTGCAAGATCAGTTGTAGTAATTCCCCATTGCTGCTTAATGACGGGAGCTACAAATCCCATGATTGATATATCGATACCATCAACAACGACAATCATTAAACATAAAAAGATGACTAGTTTTTGTATTGGGGATATACGATTTTCATCAATAAACTCCCTTAAATTTACCTGTTGAGTCATACACTTACTCCATTAGTGTGTATCAGCAAATATGCGTTTTCCATCGCTTATTCAGTTTTGCTCCCTACTTATTCTCAAAAGCTGAATAATTAGGAAACTCCGTATCTGAATGATTCATCTGTACAGCATTTGAGATAGAATCTAAAACAACTATAATCTGTTTTTAATTTTTTTGGAACACTGTTCCAAAAAATAATATTAGGATTTTTATGCTCAGCAATACCGATCGTTCTTTGCTCATCCTCGAAGCACTACTAAAAGAAGTGGATGGATGCGCACTTAGTCAGCTTTCTGTTGATCTTGATATCCCAAAGTCTGCAATGCATCGCATCCTGACTGCGATGAAAGACATGGGATACATCTATCAAGATGAAATCACGCAGCACTACAAGCTCACACTTAAAATTGCCTCAATGGGTTTGAGTTTTCTGTCATCGCGTTCGATTACCGAAACATTTCAGCCTTATCTCGATGAACTGGCAGAAACCTCTTCTGAACTTGTTCGCCTCGGTTTAATCGAAGACGAGAAAATTATCTGGATTGGTAAAGCTCAAGGAGCCAAATCAGGTCTAAAATATGATCCTGACTCTGGCAACGTGGCCTATTTACCAGCTTCAGCTTGTGGTTTAGCGTATTTATCTACCCTTGATCAAAATGACTTTTCACGAATTGTGGAACGTGAAGGTTTCGATAAAGCCAAAAACTTTGGACCAAACTCACCAAAAGACCTTACAGAACTAGAGCAAATGATTGAAGCTTCTAGAGAGCGAGGTTATGGTGTGATTAGCGACACCTATGAGCTAGGTATGTCTGCTATGGCTAAAATCATTCTCAATCCACAGACAGGTGAACCTTTTGGTACAGTCAGTATTGCAGGGCCTTCTGTACGTTTAAGCTCCAAACGTATTGAAGAGTTAGCACCAGCACTCATGGTGACTTCAGAGAAAATTGCTTCCATCATCAATTTGATCCATATCTAATTTGCTATCCTACAAGGCAATCAAAATCATATTTCGATTGCCTAAATTCCCTTTAAACAGACTTTTAAGTTCCAAAAATTGATCAATCGTTATTTATGACAAGCTAATATAGGCGCCACCTTAAATTTAAGTTGATGCATCAACCACACGATAGTCACCATTAATAATGCTGCAATCAGCCCTAATGTGATGACCACCCCGAAATATTCAATAAAATAACTGGAAAGGATGACAGGCCAGATCGTACCTTGATAAGCAATAAACAAATAACTAGAAAAGATCAGCGGATTTTTTTCCCGATCCATCATTTTGCCAATAAAGTGGTAAACAGCACTCAGTGTAAAACCATGCCCCATACCCGTCAGTAAAATACTGATCAATAAAAACCAAACTATGTGTTCGACTTCTGCCATCACCAAACTAATGGTTCCAAGCAATAAAGCTAATAGCCCTGCATACAACACATGCAATTCTTTAAACGATTTACAAAATAATTGACTCAGCACTGACACAAATAAAATGATTGAAATTGATACGCCTGTTAAAGTAGCTGATGATTTAATCGGTAATTCTTTAATAAAAGTCCCAGCCAAAGCTGCATATAAGCTGAAGGCCCCGAAACTACAAAGTGCAGCAATACTACAGACCCAGAAAACTTTGCGTGAAGCCATCTGCGGTAATGCTAAACCTTGCAACTTTAATAACTCATTTAACTGATATTTTTTCTCAATTTTAAATCTGGGTTTAACCCAAAACACACTGATAAATATTAGAAGTGAAAAAAAGATAATAATCCAATAAGGATCAGCCAAAGGTCGCACGGTATGATCAGCCAATACACCACCGATCAAAGGTCCCAAACCAAAACCCAAGACAGTAATTATAGAAGTAAGCTTTTCAGCTAATGCCTTATTACGAAACGGATATTGGTCTTTGAGTCCCACCATAGCAGCTGTGGTAATAAGTCCTGAAGCAATTCCAATCAGAAACCTTGAAAAGCCCAGTAACCAAACAGAACTTGCCAATGCAGACAACATTAAACCTAAAATGGTTAAAGCCAGACTGACCAAAATCACATTTTTATAGTGATAAATTGCATTGAGTTTATTTAAAAACAGGAGTGAAAAAACTACGCCTAACATATAGGAAATGAAGATATAACCTATTTGAGATGTTGAAACTCCCCACTGTTGTTCATAGATTGCATATAGAGGGCTTGCCAGAGCGGTGCTTAAAGCAGCAAGACACAGCGCAAAACTAATAATGCAATATTGAACGCTGGACTTTGGTGTCTGCATAATTCAACCAAAAATGACTTTTAAGTCGATTTTAATTCAAATATGACCCACAGGTCAATTTATGTTAGAATAATCTTGGTAACAATGAAATCTAGTTCAACATGACAAAATCTAAAACACGCGGCCCAAGTCTAGAAAAGACACAAGAAACTAAAAAGAAAATTATTGACTCTGCTCTACAACATTTTATTGAAGTGGGTTTTGCAAGAGCAAAAATTTCAGATATTGCAAAACATGCTGAATTAGGCAAAGGTACGATTTATTCTTATTTTGAAACTAAAGATCAGCTTTTTGAAGCAGTAATTGATGCTCTCATCAACGATTCATTTCGCCCTATTCGCGCTTCTGAAATCACTCAAAATGAAACCGTTTACGAGTTTATTTGTAAAAAGATTATTCCCAGCGTTTTAACGCTTGAAACGACGGGTCGTGCAGATATGGCACTCTTAATTTTACGTGAAGGAAATAATTTTCCACATATTCGTCAAACTTATGTGAATAAGATTTTTTTACCTATTCAGTATGAGCTTGAGCAATTAACCAGTTTAGCGATTCAACGTGGAGAATTATCAGCCACGATTTCCCCACAGCAATTTGCATTGCTTATTGTGAGTCCTATGTGGATGGGTATGATTCACAATGGCATCCTCAATCCAAATGAAGTTTTACCACTTGAAACGCTTTTTCAAGAAAATCTAAAAATCTTGTTTGGAAAATAAAAAGGCAAACCTCTGTTTGCCTTTTTACACATACATATTTAAAAATTAAGCTTCATGGTCATACCTGCGATCCAAGCATCATCCACTTGTTTTACACCACCAGGTTGATGCACATATTGAATATTTGGTCGTAAAACAATACTAGGCGACCATTGAAAATTATAATTCAATTCAATATTCAATTCGTCATGCTGAATCGGTGTATATTTCGGATTTGCATAGTCGGCTTCGGTTAACCCCAGCAATTGATTAGATGCATTTTGGCGCTCTCGTACACGATCATTCACATTAAAACGTGCCAGACCTAAACCGATAGTATCATTTGGTCGATGCTCAAATATGCCCTTATACCAAAGCGCTAGTTGCTGTGTGTTTTCAACAACAGTTGTAGACTTATCATTAAAAGTAAAGTTTGCTGAAATAAATAAACCACGCTTAGGGTCATCCGCATGCGCAAAAACCTGTTGTTGCGCATTAAGCCAAACACTATGTTTATTGTTTTGCCATTTCCGATCTGCTGCATTTGGCTCAATATTACCTTTTTCATCTGTACTAACATTACGTGCATCTGCCGTTGACAAAAATGCACCGACTTTATATTCACCACTTAAGCCATTGAAAAATGCTAGATTGGGTTTCCACGATAGTTCCGCAGGAATCAAAATACCTTTATGTTGATCCATATCCAAATTAAAACCATATTGCTCTAAAGCATTTTCAGGATTGACCTCATAAATCCCTGTTCCAAACCAGAGCGAAGGTAAAAATTGATATTTGGCGTTAATTCCCCATTGGCTTACAGGACTATTAAACCAAATATCTCCTACTGTTTTTCCTAATTGACCTCCGCATAACATTAAGTTCTGAAACTCACAATGTGATGCATTAAAATCATCTGAAAGTCCCATACGACCTACCTTAATTTGTAGATCATTATTCAAAAAACCTTTTTTAATCCATGCACTGCTTAAGCGCCACCATTGTCCACGACCATAAATCTCTTGAGCACTACTAAATTGCGGCGCTCTAGGATCACTAATCCGATCAGTAGAAAGCGGTTGTCCATCTCGTTTCGTTATGCTCAACTGTGCTTGAGTATCTTTCCAACCTGCGATTTTCTCTAAATCTAGACGTGTACCAAATGTCCATTGGTTTGCATTAAATAGTCGTGGTGAATCGTCATATCCCCCACTCAAATTAACAGCACTTTCATTTTGAAAAGCAGCGGTAAATTGATAACCTTGCTGTTCGAGTTGAGTCCGTTTTCCGTTCCAATCGCTTAATATCCATTTTTGATCCTGAGCTAAAGGATCGAAGGCGAATACCGCACTACTTGCTAATGTAAAAGTTGAAATCATCGCAAGCGAATTCATAGAAAATTTCATTAATGCTGTTCCTTAGCACATTGTTTATTATCAACATAAAGCCTTGAATTATTTTCAGCTGGATCAACTGCTATACATTTTTTAAGTGTATTTATCCCTACCTGACCAGCATGCTGATCAAGCTAATTCAAAGCCATAGAAAATATTTAAGAAGCAAAGATAGATTTTAAAATTGTTAATCAACTTGCTTTATTACTGATTTAACTCAACTGTGTTTTGGTTTGCACAACAGACTGTTTCGTTTTAATGCCCTGAATTAAAACAGCAAAACCAGAAAGTACAGCAGGAATCATTAACAATGAGAACATCATAGAAAATGGCATACCCGAACTGATCATCGCAGCTCCAGCAAATGCACTTAATATTGCACCAAAGCGCCCAATACCATTCATCCAGCTTGCTCCAGTTGCGCGAGCAGAAGTCGGATAATATCCTGTCGCCAAAGCACTTAAACCGACGGCCCCACCATTAAAGGTAAAACCAAGAATCCATGCAAAAACACACATAAGCACCATATCATGGCCAAAATGTCCTAATCCAAAGGTTGCAAGTGCGCCAATCAACATGGCAATAAAAAGAACCAAACGTGGACGATAATGATCCATACACCAGCCAAGAGTGATACTCCCAACAGGACCACCAATTTGAAAGAACGAGGTTACAATGGCAGCTTGAGAAATCGTAAATTGATTCGACTTAATTAAGGTTGGCAACCAGCTACTGCATAGATAGATTAAAAATAATGCCATGAAATAACTGATCCAGAGCATAATCGTGCCATAGCGATATTTACTAGATAAAATTAGACCTAGACCAGATTTCTCGGTTTTTACTTCATTCAGATAAATTTCTTGATTTAAAAAAGAAGATTGTGGAAATAAGCGTTTTAAAATCGCTTTGATTTTATCTTGTGAGTACGATTGTTTGACTAGATAGGTAATTGATTCAGGCATTTTCCAATATAAAAATGGTACCAAAATCAAAGGCAGTACTCCGCCTAATATCAACATACTACGCCAGCCAAACTCAGGAATCAGCCATGCTGCTAAAAAACCACCTGCTGCAGCGCCTAAAGAAAAACCACAGTAGGCAACAGTAACTGAAAATGAACGGCGATGATCTGCTGCATATTCTGAAACTAAAGTTGCTGCATTGGGAGCAGCAGCACCTGCACCTAATCCAGTAAGAAAGCGATAAATTAAGAGATGTGTGATATCAGTTGAAAATGCTGTCAGCAAAGTAAAAATACCAAAGCCAAGTACGCTTAAAATTAGCACTGGTTTTCGGCCAAATTTATCTGATAAAGGTCCAGAAACTAAAGCACCTATTGCTAATCCAACCAATGCTGCACTTAAAACAGGTGCTAACTCTTGTGCACTAATGCCCCACTCCTGAATAATCTGAGGTGCAATTAATCCCATGACTACGACATCCAGACCATCTAGGGCAATAATAGCAAAGCAAAAAAATAGAATGAGCTTTTGTAGTCCACCCATCTTATTTTCATTTAATATGCTTTTTACATCTTTCCTTTGTATTTGACTTGTGCTCATGAGTTTCTCCTTATAAAAGCACGAAGTTTCCCTCGGTGTTTTTCTCAAAACACCGTTCCTTAAGGGAATTTTTAAATAAACTGCTGTTTAAGGCTTAATTAATGAAGCTAAGTCCACTGGCCTTAAAATTTGATTCACCTGTGACATCACTAACCCCTCAGATGCTTTCAAATAAATTTGGAAGTCAGGATCTGTATCTCGGGCATAACTACGCTTTTCATAGTCATCAAGACTGTCATAACCCCACAAATGTACGACCTGATTTAACGTACCGATATGACTAATATAAAAACCAAGTGGCTCACCCAAGTGCTTTTTCAAAATAGGCATTGCCAGCTGATCGAATACCTCAAGAAATCTAGGCATACATCTTGGAGTAATATTATAAATACGATGATCAACAATCGGTTTATGAAACATGAAAAGTCTCCTTAACAGATTGAGAGTTGGTAGATTTAGAATTTTTAGATGATATAAAACCGTTCCCTCCTTTAGCTAAATCAGCAATATGTGATCCTGTGATGTAACCAAAAGTCATGATTGGCCCTAAAGTAATTCCTGCACCTGGATAGTTTCCACCCATAATACTCGCACGGTCATTACCAACCGCGTATAAACCTTGAATAGGTTGATGAAACTGATTTAAAACTTCACCAGTAACAGCTGTTCTGATTCCATCAAATGTTCCTAAATCGCCCATAAACACCTTCACTGCATAAAATGGACCTTGCTCAATTGGTGCGACACACGGATTTGGTTTGTGATCTGGATCGGCCAAATATCGGTTAAACGAAGTAGAACCACGGTGGAATTCTGGATCTTGGCCTTTAACAGCCCCTTCGTTATAATGCTGTACTGTTTTAACCAACTGCTCAGCATTAATTCCCACCTGCTGTGCCAGCTCTTTTAAACTATTACCTTTAAAGAGATAGCCTTTTTTAATTAAAGATGAAAGTGGCATTGGGGCTGGTTTGGCATAACCCAAACCGTATTTGCTAATCGTTTTATGATCGCAGATCAACCACATGACTGTTTCATCAAACTCCTCACAAGCCCTAAATAAATCTGCACCAACATCATGATAAGAGTTTGATTCATTGGTAAAACGTTTACCGTTTTTAAGCACACCAATAATTCCAGGCTTATAACGGTCTAATAAATGTGGGAACACGCCATAGCCATCGGTATAAGGGACTTTTGAAACAGGCATCCATGCAGCAGAGTCCGCATATTGAATATCCACTACACCACCAACCGACTCTGCAAGGCGACAACCATCTCCTGTATTATTCTTTGGCACAGGTGAGATGTGTTCACCACCACGTTTCAGGTGCGCGTAAACTTGTTTGAGTCGTTCAATATCATGTGAAAAACCACCACATGCCAGCACGACTCCGTTTTTAGATTTAATCTGGCAGTGCTGATCTTGTTGTTGAACTTGTACGCCAACAACTTTGCCATTTTCAAAATTTAACTGCTTAACTTCAGCTTCTGTATAAATTGGAATATCTAAATCAAATGCAGATTTAGCCAAACGTGCAGCCAAAGCATTACCGCTTGTAACATTGGTACCACGACCATAGATAGCCAGTTCTTTTAAATGAATAGCTAATCGCTTTGCCACATAGATAAATGAAGTAAACGATTTAGTGGCATTAAAAAAGTGCTTTAAATCCGCATTAGATGAATTAAACATCATGCCAATAAAGGTAATCGTTTTAAGAGGTGGACGTAGGCGTTTCATATTATCGCCCAAACCACGAATATCATATGGCGCAGCTAGTACAGAGCGACCAATATCAACCCCACCAGGAGCATCTGGATGATAGTCGGGATAAAGTGTCGGGATAAATTTAACTGAAGTGTATTGTTCGAAAAAATTTAGCATTTCAGGTGCATAATCCAGAAATGCGTTTACAGCCTCAGCATTAAAAAATTCTTTGGTTTCGTGCTTTAAATAGGTCAATGCTGCTTCACGGCTATCTTGAATACCATTTTGTTTTGCATGGTGATTTCCTGGAACCCATAGTACTCCACCAGAAAAAGCTGTTGTACCTCCGAACACATCATCTTTTTCAAGGACAATAACATTTAAGCCTTTTTTCTTAGCAGTAATCGCAGTCGACAAACCGCCTGCCCCTGCACCCACCACAACCAAATCGCATTCAAGCTGTTGAGGTAATTTGGTATTCATTGTTGTCACTCCTTGCGACAGATCCATGCGTTCACTTGCCTGAATTAGCTGGCTACACCATCCTGATAGTGTTGTATCGAACGCTTTTCTTTTTATTAAACTACGGGGCTATCACAGTTCCGACTAGACCACTTTCTTTTAAATTGAACGATGATCGCGCAAACACATCTTATATCGTTCACTGTTTATAAAATCATCTCTTCCAACGGTTATATAAGACAAATTAAATAGTCTTAAAATATTGATAAAATTATTTTAAATATAAAAAAACGCCCAATAAGGACGTTTGATTGAAACCACAGAACAATAAACTAAATCATGTCTCGAATTTCTTTGGCTGCCTCTCTTAGTAATGGCAAAACCGTATTAATCAGATAGGTATCATTTACTTTAGAAATCGGAGCAACAGCATTTAATCCTGCAATAATATCACCCGTCTGATTAATAATCGGTATCGCAATTGCTGTTACGCCTAGTTCATATTCTTCAGCGGAAATACAATAACCATTGTCCTTAATGGTCTGTAATGCAGCTAGAAAACTGGCTTCTTCGGTGTATGTATATGCAGTAAATCGTTTGAGTCCATATAACTTAATCCAGTTTTTCTGCTCTTCTAAGGATTTATGCGCTAATAAAACTTTACCCGTTGATGAAGCATGAGCAGGAATTCGGTTACCTAGATGAATACCAAAAGGACTTACCCGGAAATGATCGTTTTGCGGGACACTTCTAGCAATCGGAACAACCTCATAATTATCTTGAACCACCACTGAGAAAACTAATGTCGTTTTTTCAGATAAATGATTTAACACAGACTGCGATATTTTTGGCAAATGTGCTGTACTTAAAAAAGCCCCTGAAAACTTAAGTACCTTATGTGTTAACCAGTAATAATATTCATCAGTTTCGAGATAACCCAGAAATTTGAGTGTCTTTAGATATCTTCTCGCTGCTGTACGCGTAATGTTAGTTCGCTCTGCAACTTGAGTAACATTTAGACGCTGTCGATCAGTCCCAAAAGCCTCAAGAATACTTAATCCCTTCGCCAAACCTGCAATATAGTCATCGTATTTAATCGTCTCTTCTGAGAGCGGATGTTGAATAATCTGATCCCTCATCATTTTCCCTTTTCTAAATTCCCTGTCCGATATTCGCTCAGTATGTCTGAATATCGTCTTCATTCCCAGATTGTATCTAGAGCCCGTTTGGCTAAATACGTATTTTAAGTCTTACAGGAGAACTTCTATATTTAAGCATCTATTTCACAAAGAGAGCTTAGATCAAAACTTAGGATTTAGGAAATGTATTATGTCTAGACTACAAAATAAAGTCTGTATTATCACAGGTGCAGCCTCTGGTATGGGTGAGTCGGAAGCAATTGCTTTTGCACAACAAGGAGCAAAATTAATTATTGCCGACATGAATTTAGAACAGGCTAACCAAGTTGCCGAGAAGATCATCAACGCAGGTGGAGAAGCCTTTGCTTTTCAAGTTGATGTCACTCAATTTGATCAGCTCAAGCAGTTAGTCGAATTCACATTAGAGAAGTTTGGACGAATTGATGTACTACTTAATAATGCAGGTATTTTCGACAAATATACCAATAGCTTAGATACGACCGAAGAACTTTGGGATGCGATGTTCGCCATTAATGTAAAAGCCGTATTTAATTTAAGTAATTTGGTTCTACCAAAAATGATTGAACAAGGTACTGGTGCAATTATCAATATTGCATCTATTGCGGGTCTAGTTGCTCAAATGGGAGGCGCTTCTTATACAGCCTCAAAACATGCTGTAATTGGTTATACAAAACATCTAGCAGCAGTGTATGCCAAACATGGCATCAAAATTAATGCTATTTGCCCAGGCACTATTCGTACGCCAATGACGGCCAAAATGCTAGAAACCCGTCCGACTGATAAAATTCCATTGGACCGTTTTGGAGAAGCGTCTGAAGTTGCCGAGTTAGCTATTTTTCTAGCTTCCGATGAAGCCCGTTTTATGAATGGCTCATGTATTACAATTGATGGTGGATATACTATTATTTAATAAAATATTTTTACTAATCTAATAGAGATATCTATTAGATTAGTTTTAAAAACAATAGTAACTTCTTTTAGGGGATTTCATCTTTATTTACTTTTAAGAAACTATTTATACAAGTTTAGTACTCTAGATAAGTTTTTTATAAACTAGAAAAATACCAAATATCTCATCTTCTCTGACCTTATTTATATATAAAAACTACGCCAGATAATTTTACGTTTAGACATTGTTGAAGATGCCCAAGTGGTATTAAATCTACCAGTTAAAATTTAGTAATCTGTTATTTAATAAGACTAGAAACAGATAAGGTCACCCCCTATCTGTTTCTAGACAATTTAAGCAACCTTTTGATTCGCTTTTATCTCTTCTAATACTTTTACCAATTTTGTTAAATTTTGCTCTGGATCTAGCCACCAATCCACCGTCCAAACTGATAAAACTTCCCAACCTAATCCATTTAAAACCGTTGGTCTAAGTTGATCTCGATCTCGTGCAGTAGCAGCTTTAGCATAGTTTTCACCATCTACAATAACACCTGCAATATAACTACCCGAATTCAAATCATCCTTAATCGCTAAATCTACACAGCTATCACCCTGTCCTATTCCAAGATCCACACTCCAGCCTTGTTCTTGTAACTTAGTTTGTAGGTACTGTACGAACTCTTTTTTAGTCTGCTTTTTACTTTGATCAACATAATTTAAATGCAATTGACCACTACGAGCAAAAACGAGGAAGTCTTTTAAATCTCTTACGCCCTCACTATTGGTGCGAGCTAAATTAATTTCTTCTGGACTCAAGGCTGAGAAAACATGTAATCCTTGACGGGCGCGAGTAATTGCTACATTTAGACGGCGCTGACCACCTTGACGATTAAGCGCACCAAAATTCATTGATAAGCGTCCATCCTGATCTTTTGCATAGGTAATGGAGAAAACGATGATATCGCGCTCATCTCCTTGCACATTTTCTAAATTCTTAACGAATAAAGGTTCAATGCCCAACTTGCTCAATGTCTCTAACTCAGGATGATTTGCCAGTTCATTATCCAGTAAATCTTCAATCAACTTTTGCTGCGTCATATTGAAAGTCACAACACCTAGGGTCAAAGGGTTCTCTTGCCCTAACTGTGACTGTAAATGCTGAATAATAAATTCAACAATTGCTTTAGCTTCATTCTTATTGGTACGCGTATCCCCTTTGTCGTACACACCATCAACCACATGCAGTTTTACAGCGGTATCTTTAGCAACAGGTGCTGGGAAAGTAAATAAACCGCCTTTGTAATATTTCTGATTACTAAACTGAATGAGGCTTTCATAACGACTGCGGTAATGCCAGTTCAAAGCCAACTCAGGTAACTGGGCAGCAAGACATTCATCCAAAATACTTTCTAAGTCTTCAGTTACTTCTTCATCGACCTCTTCTTCAGAATCTCCCTTACCAAAGAAGCTTGTTGGTGGCATTTGTTTATTATCACCCACCACAATTGATTGCTTACCTCTCGCTAATGCACCAATCGCATCCCACACTGGAATCTGTGATGCTTCATCAAAAATCACCACATCAAATTTTGCTTCTGTATCTAGATATTGAGCGACTGATAAAGGACTCATTAATAGACATGGCTTTAAACCAACTAACACATCAGGAATCTGGCGCATTAATTCACGTACAGGAATATGACGACGTTTCTTGCCTAATTCTTTATTTAGAACAGTCCACTGCGCCTTATATTTATCTTGTTCGCTAAAAATAGCATTCCAACGATGAATAATCTCGTGACTTGCAGCAAGCTGGTGTTCCCTATCTTGCTGTGCAAAAGTCTGGATTTTCTGTTCATGTTGCTGACTATTGAACTGATTTAATTCTGGATGTTGACTAAATTGATGAGTAATCCAGTGTCTTGCTAAATTAATATTTAAGCGTTTTAGAACAGCATCCAATTCTAATGGAGCATGTAAGAGTTCAAAGGCCAAAGGTTTTAATCCTTGTTTAATCAACTGGCTCTTTATAGCCTGCCAATTTAACCAATGTCTCCAAGATGAACTGTGTTGCTGTAATTGCTTCTGTCTTTCGATAATTTCATTAAAATTAATATCTAGATATGGAGTGAGTTGAGCATCATTTTTCAGTGCATGGTCATTCAGTAATTGACCGAATGTATTTTCAACCTGAGCTAAGTTGTGTTTTATTTCATCCAAGCTATTATTTTTACTAAATTCTACAGCTTTTAATAAAGTTGTTTGATCTGTAATTGTTGATGCAACGATTTGCTTAATTTCTTGCCACTGATTGTGAATAGTTTCAAAACTTTGCCATGCACTATCTTCACCCTGCCAGTAAGAACCCAATTTACTTGCCAACAGATTTTCACATTCAGTGAATTGTCTTTGTTGACTTTGGATATGCTGTAAAATTGGTAAGTCATGAGCAACTGCCAAAGCTGTAGGACGTTGAGTTGAGCTTTGATAAGTTTTGACTAGGTTTCTCAGCTGGAATTTAGCGAACCATGAGAATGGGAAAATTTTTGATTCTGCTTCACGCCATTTAAAGGCAATTTGATTTAAATCTGCTTGATAAATTTGAGATTGGTATTGTCCAACTAACGAAGAACGCTGCTGTTTTAAATCTTGGACTAACTGCTTCGCTTGTGTAATGGTAGTTAAATCTAAATCTTTAATAACACTTAATAATTTTAAATCAGTTTGCTGAACAAGAGCAGATAATGCAGTAAAAATAGAAACATCTTGTTTAACCTGACTCAGATTTTGCTTTTCACCAAACCCATAAACTTCTTGCCAAATAGAAACTGAACTTTGCAAACGCTGTATCTGATCAACAAGTTGATCTTGCAATATTTGATATTGTTCTTGCCATGCTAGGCTCCAAATCGGCTCAGACAAACCTTCCGCAAAACCATTCAAGACATCTTTAACATTTTCATTGACGAGCTGACGTAAACTTACAGCTTGTGTCACGCTCTCACTCAATAGCTCACGTTTTCCTGCTGTCAACGTCGCAATATTGATATCAGGAAAACGTAAATGCGGCGTATCCCGATAACGAAGTTCATCACTCATTGCAGCATACAAACTCCAGCCAATAGGGTGTGATGTATGGAGATTTTTTACATGATGATTCAGCTCATCTCGGGTTTGAATTAATCTGTCTGAAAGCTTCTGCCATTCTGTTGTTTTAGGTTGAGCACTTAAAAAGTAAGGATCATTATTTTTCTGTGCTCTTTCTCTCAGTTGATCCAGTACTTCCATTTTTTGGGATTTGGATGAGTGTAACTGCAAGCACAATTCACTTAAGCCAATTTGTGTCAAACGACGATAAACAACTTCTAAAGCAGCCATTTTTTCAGAGACGAATAACACGGATTTACCATCAGCCAAACATTGAGAGATCATATTGGTAATGGTCTGTGACTTACCTGTACCAGGAGGACCTGACAATACAAAAGTACGCCCTAATGCTGCGGACATGACTGCCGCTAGCTGCGAAGAGTCAGACGATAAAGGAGTGAATAATTGTTGTGGTTTGTATTGTTGGTCTAATTGAGCAGGTTGAGGGAATTCATCTTGTTTAATAAAAGGTTCCCTTGGGGATTCAATCAGATGATTTACTACTGCTTGATTTTTCAGTTCATCCATCCGTGAAGACAAATCAAGCCACATTAAATATTTAGAGAATGAGAATTGACCAATAGCAGCCTCTGCTTTTACTTCCCATCCCGGTATATTTACAATCGCCTTCCGTACAATATGTAAAACCTGATTAACATCTACACCAGAGTCGTCGGTCGGTAAAGGATTTAAACCAGCAATATCAAGTTCAAAGTCTTGTCTTAATAATTGTAATAGAGTGGAGTTAAAACGCGGCTCATCATCGTACATAAATAGACGATAGCCTGTTTTAGCCGTCTCACGCGTAATCTGTACAGGAATGAGGAGTAACGGTGCCTTAAATGTACGTTTCGAGCGTTCTGACTCTTTCCACTCAAGAAAACCAACCGCAAGAAATAATGTATTAGCCCCGCCTTCCTCTAAAGCAGTACGCGAAGCACGATAGACTTCAATCAGGCGCTTTTCTAATAAGGGCGTATCTAAAGGACTAAATAATAATTTTCTAGAAAGGCTTTCATCAACGTATTGATCAATATGTTGGCTTTCATTGTCACGTTGGACATCTTTTAGCGAAATACTATCAATACTCTTAAATAAGAAACCCTCTTGATTTGCAAGTGCATCTTCAAGTTTGCTTAGTGTTAACTCAGAGCACTGTAAAGGAATACTGTAACGATTATCTTTAAAATTTAAGAGCTTGTTACGAAGACTTAAATCTAATAATCGACGTAACCAACGATCAACCCTTGTAGTTTTACTTTCAACAGGACGGTCAACATCGTAATTAGGAATAGATGCAGATGCCCATTCAATTTCTGTTTCATCTAGATGATTCTTCTTTTCCAGATGTGCAGAAATGGGTTTAATGCCACGCAGTCGAGACTGACGAACATCAATTGCAAGATAAAATTTATTCTGACGAGATTCGTCCTTAATATACTGTCTTGCAGTTTCAAGTGCGGAAGTGAATTTTGCTTGTTGTGTAAGTAGAGTCGTTTCTATAAAAACGACCTCACCTAAATCATAACGTTTTCTTAATGCCTGAATATCATCAATAATTAAATCAACATTTGGGGTTTCATTTAACCAAACCCCAAGATAAGCATGTGTCTCTTCAATAATGATTAACGTATCAAGACCAATTTGTTCAGCTAAGGCACTTAACAATATTGTGGTATCTAAACAGCACGCCAGTTTTTCTTCAAAAATCTGTTTTGCTAAACGTATTCGTTGTCCCGACTTTACAAAACTTGGTGGACTAACAATGTAATGAATATCTTGTGTTAATAAAGAATCCCATAATGCATTCAACTGAGATAAAACTGAATCCCGATCTCGATCTAAATACCCACTTAATGAACCAAGTTGTTTTGTTTTTAAAATCTCACTCGCTTTAACTAAAATTGGGCTGAGTGCTGAAGAATTAGGTTGTGAAAAACTCGCCAACAACTCAATTGGCTGACGTTCTCCGCCCCAAGTATCAATAGTTAATACATCTATTTCTAACTGTTGTTCTGCCAGCACTTCTTCTTTTTCATTCAACCAGAGTACTTCAATACTCCCTTTCATATTTTCAGGTAGCTCTTGTAACATTTGAATATCAAAAGCTAATTTTGGTTTATCTAGAGCTAAGACTTGATCGCTTTCTAAGCTTGAAATATGGATAGTATATTCTTTGAAATATTCAGGATTAGAACGAATAATAATTCGAGAGTCAGAAATTGTTTCAGTAGAAGATATTAGAACTTGTCGGATTAGGGGCACTGAATTTTGTTGTAAAACGAAACTCAAAGCTGAAGCACAATCAACTTGTAATGAATATTCAGAATTAGTTTTTTGTTTATTGTCAACTTCTGACATTATTTACCCCTTATCAATTTTATTAGATCTAATTAAAGATGTGCTTAAAAACTAAAGGTACAATATTAAATGATTTATGTCTTATGTTAAAATTAAACAAACAGCAATATTAAATCTTTCTTGGCTGAGAAAAGTAAATTCTTAGTCTTAACAGGAGATTGTTTTTAACTACGTTTGAAAGTTTACAGATACCTTTCAAGCGTAGTTAATCAGACCATTATTGATAAGTTTAACTTAAAAAACTTTTTTTACAGACACTGTAAATGTTGAGTCAATCGGATTTGAAATAGGCGCATCTGGCTCACCATTACTATACTTTTTATAGAACCCATTTTTATCCCAGGCTTTGGTGTAGGCTAATCCTGTATTCCAACCATCGCCTAAATCCTTAATAAGCTCAACCTTAACATCTTGAAAATTAGCTTCAGAGAAATTTTTAATTCTTTCATAGCCATAATGGGCACCAAAAGTCCAACTTTCATTGATAGGCTGTGTAAAAGTTAAATCTAAATAAGTTGTTCCTCGTGAACGTTTACCCTCAGGGCCGCCCATCGTATCTGAGTTATAGCCAGCATAATCTGGGGTGTATGTAATAAAGTATTTAAGCGTTAATGGTCCATAACCAATTTGAGGCACAATTTCGCCATAGTTATAACTGGTACTGCCCGTTTCAGGCGTGCTTTCAGCTCCTGGATAGTAGTAGTAAAAAACCGTCATTCCAGCCGAAAACTTATCGAAAGTTTTTATATAACCAGCATAGAAATCCCACTCAACTGAAGCATCTCTAAGATAGTTAGAACTCACATTCGATGCCCAAGTACCCACAAATAATCCATTCGGATTTGCATAGTCTAAACCAATCTGTAAAGCTGGCTTACCCCAAGTTTGCTGGAAACCACGTGATATATATTGACTTGCGAAGGTTACATTTGCACTGTATGGAGAAATTTGTTTTTGTTCATTTAATTGTTCAGCATGTACAACACCTGTAGACATAATGAGAGAAGCTAATCCTAAAATTTTTCTCATTCAATAATTCCTTTTACATATTACCTATAGGTTTAAAGTTTTAAAATAACATGAAAATTCAATTTTAATCGTATTAAAAATTTATAAATTCAAATTTCTGGACACTTCTTCTTGGCTATAGATCTCTTCAATACAATCTAAAATTTTAGGAATATACGAACTTTGGTCCATGTTACGCATGGATAAAGAAATCGGACTATAGGCTTCTAAGTCTAAGATATTTAAGTAAGTTAAATTCTTCATTCCAATGTCACAGGCACTTTCTGGAATAATACAAATACCCTCCCCAGATGCCACTAATCCCAATGCCATATGAATTTCTCGTACTTCGGTGAGTTTGGCTGGAATTAAACCTAACTTGGTAAATAAAGCTTGAATGGTGGTCGAAAAATTCGGCTTAGGCGTAGTTGGATAAGAAAAAATCGTCTCATTAATGATTTGAGATAAGTAAATTCCTGAATCTTGAAATTCACTTAATGGATGCTTTTTATGAATCGCTAATTTTAATTTTTCTTTTCTGAGTAAAAGTCTCTTAATAGCCGGATCACTAATGGGTAATCGACCAAAACCTAAATCGATTTTGCCTAACTTTAAAGCTTCAACCTGATCTCGTGTTCCACACTCAATAAGCTCGACATGAATGTCAGGATTTTTTTGTCTAAACAGATAAATGACTTGGGGTAACCGCCCGTAAAGCAGTGAGCTGACATAACCCACTTTGACAATGTTATCGACCAGCTTCATTTTTTTGGCCATAGAAGCCGCTTGAGCAGTATGCGTTAGAATCTGCACAGCATGTTGGTAAAAAAACAGACCTGCTTCTGTCGCTTTTAATGGACGAGAGCCCTTCACAAACAAGTCAATCCCTAACTCTTCCTCTAGTTTCTTGATTTGACGTGTTAAAGGAGGCTGGGCAATAAAAAGCTTTTCTGCAGCCTTAGTCAGACTTTGTTCTTCAACAACGGTAACAAAATAACGTAGATGTCTTAATTCCATTAATATACCTTTTTAGTATCTTAAAATACCGTTCTATATCTATTTTAGGCTATTACATTCTTCTATGGTATGTAAACAAGTTTGAAATAGTTGAAACTTCATGTATAGAACCATAGAAACCATACTTGTGGATATTCCAACTATCCGTCCTCACCAGTTGTCTGTGACTACGATGCGTACTCAGACTTTGGTGCTCGTTAAAATTACGACCACGGATGGTATTGTCGGTTGGGGTGAAGCGACCACCATTGGTGGATTGAACTATGGTGAAGAAAGTCCTGAAAGTGTCAAAGCCAATATTGATACTTACTTTGCACCATTACTCGCATCAGTTAAAGATTTAAACGTTGCTCAAACACTAAAACTGATTCGTAAAAATATTAATGGTAACCGCTTTGCGAAATGTGCCATTCAGACTGCCCTACTTGATATTCAGGCAAAACGCTTAGGCGTGCCATTAAGCGAAGTTTTAGGTGGCCGTCTACGTAATAGTTTACCTGTACTTTGGACGCTCGCGTCTGGCGACACAGAAAAAGATATTGCTGAAGCTCAAAAAATGATTGAGTTGAAGCGTCATAACACGTTCAAGCTCAAAATTGGTGCTCGTCCTTTACAGCACGATGTTGATCATGTCATTGCAATTAAAAAAGCACTAGGTGCAGATATTAGTGTACGTGTCGATGTAAATCGTGCATGGTCAGAGCTGGAATGTATTCAAGGTATTCAACAGCTGCAAGATGGCGGGATTGATTTAATTGAACAGCCTTGTGCTATTCAAAATACTGAAGCACTTGCTCGTTTAACACATCGCTTTGATGTGGCAATCATGGCTGATGAAGCTTTAACTGGGCCAGACAGCGCATACCGTATTGCAAAAAGCCATGGGGCTGACGTATTTGCGGTAAAAATTGAACAATCTGGTGGTCTGATTGAAGCATGTGAAGTGGCCAAGGTTGCAGGTTTGGCTGGAATTGATCTTTATGGCGGCACCATGCTTGAAGGCCCTGTAGGTAGCATTGCTTCTGCTCATGCATTTGCAACTTTTGAAACATTAGCATTCGGTACTGAATTATTTGGTCCGTTATTGCTTACCGAAGAAATTTTGAAAGAACCGCTACGTTACGAAAACTTTGAATTGCACTTGCCAACGGCTCCCGGCTTAGGCATTGAAATTGATGAAGATAAAGTCGAGAAGTTACGTCGTTAAGGCAACAGGATAAGGAGTTTCCCATGTTATTTCATGTACGTATGGATGTGCATATTCCACTTGATATGCCAGCCGACAAAGCAAATGAAATTAAGGCCGTTGAAAAAGCCTATTCGCAAGACTTACAACGTCAAGGTAAATGGCGCCACATCTGGCGAGTTACAGGCCAGTATTCAAACATCAGTATTTTTGATGTAGAGAGCAATGAAGAGTTGCACAATATTTTACAGGGATTACCTCTCTATCCTTACATGAACATCGAAGTGATGGCGCTTAATCGTCACCCTTCATCTGTTCGTGATGATGATTCGTAATTTAAGAAAATAGTTTGAGTGCGTGGTCTGAAGCACATTCAAAAACTAAATATATTTATTCAGAAGGTAACAAGGAACGTGGCAGCAACAATTCGCTAGCAAAACAAAATGCTAGCACCACTGCCACCTAAAACCGTATTGCATACTTAAGGAGTTTTAGTATGAACCGTCAACAAATTGATGCGCTTGTAAAACAAATGAATATCGACACCGCAAAAGGCGAAGTCGATGCACGTGTTCAGCAAATTGTAGTGCGCCTTCTCGGGGATTTATTTCAAGCCATCGAAGATTTAGACATCCAGCCTTCAGAAGTATGGAAAGGTCTGGAATATTTCACAGATGCAGGTCAAGCCAATGAACTTGGACTTTTAGCAGCTGGTTTAGGCCTTGAACATTACCTTGACTTACGTGCTGATGAAGCCGATGCCAAAGCAGGCGTTACTGCCGGCACACCTCGTACCATCGAAGGCCCACTTTACGTCGCTGGTGCACCTGAAACTGTTGGTTTTGCACGTATGGATGATGGCACTGAAACAGGCAAAATCGATACCTTAATTATTGAAGGTACTGTGACAGATACTGATGGCAATATCATTGAAAATGCCAAAGTTGAAGTATGGCATGCCAACAGTTTGGGTAATTACTCATTCTTTGATAAGTCTCAATCTGACTTCAACCTACGCCGTAGTATTTTGACTGATGCTGATGGTAAATATGTTGCATTAACTACGATGCCAGTTGGCTACGGTTGCCCTCCAGAAGGTACAACTCAGGCCCTTCTTAACAAGTTAGGGCGTCATGGTAACCGTCCATCTCACGTTCACTACTTCGTGTCTGCGCCAGGTTTCCGCAAGCTTACAACTCAATTCAATATTGAGGGTGATGAGTACTTATGGGACGACTTTGCCTTCGCTACTCGTGACGGTTTAGTTGCAACTGCAGTTGATGTATCTGACCCTGCTGAAATTCAACGCCGTGGTTTAGATCACGCTTTCAAACACATCACATTTAACATCGAACTTGTAAAAGATGCCGCTGCTGCACCTTCAACTGAAGTTGAACGCCGTCGCGCTAGTGCTTAATTGAAAGTATATGTGAGTTAAAAGTTCGCTTTTGACTCACAAAACTTATTCCATGTATTACTACCCTTAAGAATTTAAATAAATTTTTAGCGGTAGTAGTACATCACGTTACCTCATGCTCTAAGGTTTCTCACATGATTGACAAAAGTAAGTCCTCTCTTAGCGAGGTTCTATCGCAGATTAAAGATGGTGCCACCATCCTGATTGGTGGTTTTGGTACCGCAGGACA
>NZ_FODU01000010.1:0-107864 GCF_900110445.1 Acinetobacter sp. yr461 | reverse complement strand
GTATTAGCTGTATTAGCTGTATTAGCTGTATTAGCTGTATTAGCTGTATTAGCTGTATTAGCTGTATTAGCTGTATTAGCTGTATTAGCTGTATTGAAACATCCAGAAATTAATAAGACTAGTATTAATAATAAGGTATTTTTCATTGGGTTATCTCTATATGCATTGCACCTTCTCCAGGTTCATCCCCAGAAATAAAGCCACTAATGATACCATTAAGCTTAGCATCCTTACAGGCTTGCTTAAATTTTTTCCCTTGTGCATTCAAGTGACTATTAGTACCAAAACCATTACTATTTAATCCTATATCTACTACATTAACCTTGTTATATTGTTCAGTACTGACACAATGTTTGGAAACTTTTTTATTTTGTTTTTGTAATTCAATAATTTTCTCTACCATTTTACTAATGGTTTGTTCCTTCGTCATATTCTTGGCTTTACATTCATCTCTGACTTTTTTTACTTCTTCTCCCGGTGCAGTATACCTAATATTCTGACTATACATTGCGTTAGCTTGAGATTCAGCTGTTCGAATTGTGCTTGTTATATATATTTTATTCATTCCCGCTTCTTTAGCTAAAAATGCTAATATTTTTTTGGTTTTTTCAGAAACAATCTTTCGTCTCCACTCTTCATTCACTCCGCTAAATAGAACACTTACTCCTTCAACCTTAGCTACTTCTGCTTTTTGAATTTTCAAATTAATCGTTGCCATACTATTTTCAATTTTTCCATCAAAAATAATTTTCTCTTTATTGGATTCCAAAACTATAATCCTAATAGATTCATTTATTACTCCCTTATGAATTTTTTTACCTAGCCCATTTGCACCACTGACATGACTACGTTTTGTTCCTTTATACTCAACAATATAACTACCACCATTAAATAATTGATTAGTTTTAATGTCATAAGTTAAAACTGTAAATTCAACTTCTCTACTATCATTAACCACCATTTTGGGATGACCATCTTTACTTACCGCAGTGTTTTCATCTCTCTTAGGAGTAGAGTCATGAGTTTCAACTGGCTTATCAACAGGTTGCTTATGTTTTGATGAAGGAACGGGTTGTTTAGATTGAGGTATTTCTACAACTTTAGCACCTGTCTTTATATTTTTTGATGCTTGTTCTATTGCTGAAGAATCAACATCAATAATACGAAGCGATTTATTTTTATCAACTTTGATAGTTAATAAATTCCTTTCATCTCTTAATTTATAATTCAGCTCGAATCCTGGCATTGCACTAACAGTTATCTTTCCATTACCATCAGTCTTTTTTTGCTTTAGCTGATTTCTATATTTTTGAATTAAATTCAAATTTGTTATAGGTTTTTTCGTATCTTTATGTCTGAAAAGAATATTAAAAGTATGTAAATTAAGCTTTATCGTCTTTTCGCCCATACCTTCTTGTGCTGTAAAACGAATAATTTCTTGTTTTGAGTCTAGCCCACTAATTAAAAATGTAATCTCCTCGCCACTTAATGCTGTTAAGCTATTTTCAATACCATTAGCACCTACACTATGCTTCTTTTCTGCATTTTTATATTTCAGAAAATAGGAAAAATTTGGAATCACTTTATTTTCACTGTCTATGACCTTAATACTAAAATTAACATTTTTTTGCTGATCATTACTTTTACTCACTTTCGCATTTTGCTCAACACTTGCTTTATTGTCTACTTTCACAGGCTCCGATTTCTGCGAAGGAGTCGGTTGTTGGGTATGGATATCTGTTTGGGATTTGATTCCACTTATACCATTTGCAACCACCAAAACTGCGGAATGATTTTTACCATCAGCAATTAATAGTACTGGCTTTTGATTATTATCAACAACAGGTTCTCCATCAACGGTAATCCTTGCTCCCCATCCTCCTTTCACTAAAATAGATCTAATTTTTCCTTGACTATTTGTCAATAAATTACTAAGAGTTGGCACTACTTTTGTTTTTTTGTAACCGATATCTACTCTAGAGTTAGCTAATGGGTGAGTACTTTTATCTACAAATTGCAAGTAAAACCGTGAAGTACCTTTGTATCTATGCCAACTCATATCATCATTTTCAGTACCTTTTATTTCAACTTTTTCCGTTTCAGAGTTTACAAATGCTGGTGGATACTTATAAATTTTCGGCTTATCTTTATGTAGTTGTGCTTGTGCTTGTGGGCTCCAATATAGCACGATGCCATTTGTAAAATCCTCTTCTTGTCTATTATAAATTGGTGACACCAAATCAATAATATGCTGAGTAGATTTAGAAATTTTATTAGATTTCATTTCCAATCTAACTTGCCGAACAGCATCAGTTTCATCTGTTAAAGCATCAAAATCATTTTTTAAATATCCCATTATACTTGTGTGTTGAGCCCATTCACCAAAACCTATTCTGTTCATTATACAATGTGCAACGGCTCTCTTTGAAATGTCTCCACAAATACCCGCTTCGCCTTTTATAGTTGCGATAAAATCAATAAATTCTTCAGAATAACTCATCGTTATTCTCCACATGGATTAGCTATTTTTTTATTAGCTAATACGGTTGATTCATTATTTGCTATTAAATTTAAACTACCATCAGGTGAAAAAGAACTCATCTTTTTGAAATAACTATAATAATCAAATCTTTCTATCAATCCATTAAATTCTTTAGTTTTTAAATTGACAATCTTTCTAGCCTTATTTGTAAACAATTTTCTTGCATAAATGACTTTCTTTTCACTATCACTTTCAATCAAACAATTATTCTTATTATCAATGGCAATAAATTCGTCTGTGGAATCCTCTTTATTTTGACTATAGAAAAGCGTAACTGAACATGGAGACCCACAAGATGTTTTTACTTTATATAAGTTTTGATTTATTTTTGAAATATTTAAAAGTTTGACACCTTTTATAACTATTTCATTCTGAGCATTTACAGTTCTCACAATGTCACAACTAGAATTATATTCATCCTTACATTTCGCCGAAACTACAAAAGTATCGTCATTTGCGTAAAGATTAAAACTAAAAATAATTGTGCTCAATAAAAAAATTGATATAAAAGTCTTTTTCATATTGAATCTCGAAACTTGCGTTGTTTTTCGTTTAAATATTTCAATCATGTTCATGCTCTTCTCCACACCCACAGCCATCAATCTCTTCACCGTCTAGTGATTCAGCTTCCTGTTCAGAAATTAACTCTTTAATCTCTGTTAAATAAGCTCCAGGTACTAAAGCCAGTTCTACATTATCAACAGAATCGCTGTAAACTCTCGCGCTACTTGCTTGATCAAACTCATATACTGCTTCGATTTTCTTAGAGTGATTAATCAATTTATATTTCATATTTTTTAATATTTTAGTATCAAATATCTCACTTAAATCAAATCTCATACTATACATCCCTGTTGCTGGCATTTTCGGCAACTCAGCATTTACTGTTGCCCCACCCGTAAACAAATGCTGCCCAGCTTTACTTTCAAACTTACCGCCTGTTGTTGAAAATACGCCATCCGCATTAATTTTGAGCTGCGACCCACCCGCTGTTAATACGATTTCTTTTGGGCTCGTAAGTTCGATTTTATCTTCAGTAGAAATGAGCTTAATGACCTTCTTGGCAATGGCTTCAATAGCATCATCTTGCGCTTGTAGCTCGAGCTTTCCTTTTGCTGCATAAGCCCGAAAACCCTTTTGTGCAGCAAACAAACTGATTTTTTCTTGTGCATGCCCAATAATATTTTTCTGCGCACTCAAATTAATTGAACCGCTGGCACTTTCAGCAATATCTTGCGAAGCTTGCAAAATAATATTTTCAGGTGTTGTTAGAGCAATGCCATTTGGCGATGCTAATAACATCAGAGCTTGTCTAAAGATTTTGCCTTGTTCTTGCTGTTTCACATCCGAACTACTTTCTAAACCTTGGGTATAACCCTCCATAAAGCCTTGTAAAGAACCCAATGCTTTAGAAGGTGTCACTTCCAATTTACTGCCTTTACTAAAAGTTCCACATACACTCATCAAGTCAAAATCTTTAGTCTCGACATTCCCTAAGACTTTGCTGACCTCTTTAAGACTTTCAAATGGATTTTGATGAATTCGATCTTTAATGCTTGCGAGTTTACCTTTAACAATGTCAGCGCCATGTTCTTCAACATTTTCAATAAAGGCTTTTAAATTCTCTACAGCATCTTTAGCATCGCTAAAGAAAGTATTAAATTCATCTACAACTCCTTTTGCATCGCCACCTAGTGCACCAATGTCTTGAATAAAACCACCACAATCTTTTAATGCATGAATAGGATCGTTATTAATCCCTTCTTTAAATAGATTTACCGTACTATTTAATGCCTGCCCCGTGGTTTTCAATTCAAGTGATTGGATGAATTTGGGTAACCGGTTAATCACGTTCAAAGCATCAGTTTGTTGCTTGGCTGCAACTTCACTGAGCATTTTCATGCTTTCATAGCCTTGTGAAAGTAAGGATTGAGCTTGTGCAGCTTCTAAATGATCTGCAATTGCCTGCTCTTGTGCATAGGTACTGATGAGCATGCCTTTGCCCGCACGCACAGCTCCCCACGCATCGGTTCTCAGCTCAAAGCCTTCACCACGACCCTGACTGGTTGCTTGTTCTTTAGGATGGCTTAAGTTACCTAAGTTCAGTTGCGTCGCTGCATGACTACTTTGTAGTTGGGTACTGATTTGCCCTGTTGTGTCATCAAATCGTAATTGGTTAAACCCACTGCCACTAACTTCCTGACTACGAATACCGCTGAGTTTTTTAGTATCAGGAAGCTGTCCTTTCACATCAAACTTGGTTGGTGAACGCTGCGCTTCATGGATTCGTCCCGTCACAAATGGACGATCGATATTGCCATCAAAGAAGTCAATGACCACTACTTCACCAATACGCGGTAAGAAGCGTGCTCCATAGCCTTCACCCGCCCACGGAGTCAGTACATCGACCCAAGCCGAGTCGGTATCATTGTCATTGCTGCCTGCCCCACCATCATGGCCATGATCATCACTACGGGTAAACAGAAAACGTACCTTAATACGCCCCCATTCATCAACATGAATGGTTTCTCCCTCTGGCCCCACGACTTTCGCTCTTTGTGGGTAGGCAATTGGTCGATGTTGTTCTGGATTATATTCAGGTGCAGTTTTAATTTGACGGCGTATTAAGGTCAGCTCATTACCTTGACGCTCAATATCTTCATAACCATGTTTATCCCAACGACTTTGGGTTAACAACTGGCTAACTTGCTGATGCAAATCTTTTGGTAAATTGTTTTGGTTGTAGAAATTTTTAGCGATAATCAGGAACTCTTGATCAACCCCTTCATGCTGATCAATTTCAGGATGCTCTCGAAGATTAAACCAATAGCCAACTTGGCTATCTCTGACACTGCTATAAGCCTTAAAGTATTTAGCCTGACTCGCATACATGTCATTAAACTGCTGATTCAATTTCTCTAGCTGATTACTAGTTGAAGCAGTAGCTTGATCCTCACCTTTTAAATCTTGCATCCAAGCTGGACTCATGTGCCATGCTTGCTCAAGGCTTAAACTCGCCGAATCAAAGTTATCTGAATGTGTATGGGTAGTGATGACGGAACCAGCGCCTTCTTCTTGTGCTAAGGCATCGGGCTGCCAGCGTTGCACATGTACCGCAGTCGGTTGCAAACTCCGCACCGCAACAAAACCTGTAATGCTATCTTGATATTCTGTTGCACTACTTCTGTGATAGCGAATGCTACGACGTGCTAAAGCTTGGTACTGGCTATTATCATCAATTAATCTAAGCTTTTGGGCCTGTACCGGAGCAGTAAAATGAGGAACAAAAAGCTCTGATTCATCAATTAACCAACTGACACCTTCACTTCGCCATAAACGCGTAAGAAAGTCATAGTCGGATTCATTATGCTGCATGATAAATGGACGAGTATCATAACTCTGGCTTAACCCACTCAGGTCTAGGCTTAAACTTGTCGCAAAAAGTGGACTTTTTTCTTGCCATTCTTTGAATAGAACTTCCGTGACTTCTACGATACTTTTATTCATAAAAACACGACTATTACGGCGTTTGTGCCATAAATTTGTCGCGTCTTTTAAGGTCAATTTATAAAGCGTTAAAGCGCCATCACTTTGGCCATAGCTGGCTTTAGTCACAATTCCTGTAGTTCGAAATAATAGTCCAGAATCTGTAACCTGATCAACAGCCACCTGAACGCCTATAAACTGCTTCAATGCAATTTGGGCACTCGTCGAAAGGCAAATTAACTCAGCTTCAATTCCCCCATTTAGCTGATGTTGGCCTTCTATACGTTGTAAAAAAACTTGGTGATTGAGCAATTCATTAGAAAATTGCACGTGGATCGCACGTTTCTGTGCACTTAATCCTATTTTTTCCAAAACATTAAAGATATTAAAAAACATTTTTTATAATCATAAGGATATAAAACGGCTGCACTTTATAAAAAACAGACCTATCTGTCTATATCATTATGCTTTTTTTTAATTCATTTTTTTATATTTTGATTAATTCTAAAACAATAAAAAAAGCCCAACATTATGTTGGGCTTTTTTTAATCTATTTAAACTCTTTTTTAGCAGTCTTAAACACTGGGTAGAAGCGGAACAATTGCCATAAACATACGAGTAATAGCAAAATGAAATAGACCAATGACCAAACTGGTAAAGACTGGCCTAAAAAGGTCCAGTCAATTGCTGCACATTCACCTGAACCTGACAATACTTCTTGCAAAACTGTTTTCATTGGTAAGGCATCAACTAAATAGTTTAAGCCCGGACCACAGCTTGGTACTTGATCAGGTGGTAAATGTTGTAGCCAGACATGACGCCCTGCTACACCCACTGACCATAAAATTGCGATGCCAGCCAAAAATGCGTAAAAGCGTTTAACCGCTTTAGAAACAGGGTTATGCAAAAATGCAATCAGTGCCACAAGGCCCATTGCCATTAAGCCAACACGTTGAAAAATACAGAGCGGACATGGCTCTAAACCTTTTACATGTTCCAGATACAACGCAAAAGACATGCCGACAATACTTGCTAAAACAAGTAGTCCACTCACCAAACGGTAACTTAATCGCATGTAAAACCTCATTTTATTATCGATATTGTTCAAGATATTGGTCAAAACTGACCTGAGTATCTTGCTCAAGTTGTTCTTGCTGCTGTAAAGATTGTGCAGCCAATTGCTCAAAATGTTTCAAGGTTTCCACACTAAGCTCATGCTCCTCATAACTTTCAGCATGTAACTGGGCCATGTGGCTACCAAAACTCCAAGTTCCACCATGCTTTAACGTATCGTCAATCACATGGGCTGACAAAGTTTCATCAACTTCATCAATTCGTGCTTGCATGATCGCTAATGCAGAACCATACAGTTCTGTTGCATAGGTCTGATCGAGTAACTGCGCACAATCTTGCATTTGAGCAATATACAAACGTGCCCAATCTTCGATGTGATAAGACCCGTTTAAATCTGTAATGGTTGCATTCGGCGCTCGGCCACGATTCACCACTTCAGTCTGGTTCTTTTCAATCAAATCTTGCTCAGGGCCTAACAGCTCTGGGCTATCACTTAACAAGCAATAAAGTGCTAACACTTCAAGGAAGCCAGCTGTCGTTTCATCAACGCCAATTGACGAATATGGGTTTACATCAACAGCACGTAGTTCAACATAACCCACTCCTCGATTTTTCAAGGCTTGAGACGGCGTTTCACCTGCTTGAGGCACCTGTTTTGGACGTACGAGACTGTAATATTCATTCTCGATCTGCAAAACATGATCATTAATTTGCAACGGCTCACCAGCGGCATCATTTAACCCTAAACGGCTAAATGGTGGGTAAGGAGAATGAACGGCTTTTTGTAAACCATCCAAATAGCCACATAAATTGTTGTAATGAATACCTAAGCTTTTTTGGGCTGAGTTTTGATAGCCCAATCGCCCCATACGTAAAGCTGTAGCATACGGTAAATAGTATGAACCTTTGATTAAAGGCAACAACTGATGTTTATGTCCGGTCAAGAAACAACGACATACCGTTGGACTGGCACCTACCAAGAACATAACCAGTGGTGTTAAACGGATAAAGTTACGAATAAGACCAAAATAACGATGGCTACGATAATCCTGCAAACTTAATGATTTTAATTGTTCGTCAGTTTCGTGAGCTTGCAACTCAGCAAAAAGCGTATCTGGAAAAGATAAATTGTAATGCACACCTGAAATCGTCTGCATACGACGACCATAACGAATTCCTAACCCACGACGGTATAGTGTTTTAAAGCGACCAATATTAGAAGTGCCATACTGCGCTAGACGAATCCGTTCTTCATTGTCATCTAACATACATGGCATAGATAGCGGCCAAAGTTTTTCACCATTTTCTAAATGACGATGCACAATTGCATGAATATCTGTGAGCTCATGTAAAGCTTCACCAATGGTTGGCTTTGGAGAAGTAATAAACTCCATCAATGCTTCTGAATAATCAGTCGTAATTTGCGGATGTGTTAAAGCCGAACCTAATGCTTTTGGATGTAACTCTTGCGATAAGAACCCATTACTTTGCATACGTAGGCTTTCACGCTCTATTCCACGTAACATGCCTTGTAGTAGCGACGAATCCACCCAAGCAGGAATAACTGATTGAGATGGTGTAGTGGGTTGACTCATGCATTTGCTCGCTTATTAAAGATCACTATATACAAAATCGTGAGATGATACGGCTATTTATATAATCACATCATTCCAGTTTGGCAATTTTTATCACAATCTTGTTATTTAAGACACGAAAGAATTGTGATTTTATTGAAGAATAATTGCTAAAGAGTTGTCAATATCATGAACGATCAAGACATTTTAAACTTCTGGTTTTCACCTGAACACCGTTCACTTTGGTTTGCAAAAAGTGATGATTTTGACAAAAAAATTTGTGGAAATTTTTCTGACGTTCATCGACAGGCAACTCAAGCAGAACTCTGGTCTTGGCGAAAAACGGCTGAAGGCCGTCTGGCAGAGATTATTGTACTAGACCAGTTTTCTCGCAACATTTATCGTGATCAACCACAATCTTTTGCTTACGACAGCCTTGCTTTAGCTTTAGCACAAGAAACAATTAGCTTGCAATTAGATGCACAGCTTAATCCAGAGCAACGCTCTTTTTTATATATGCCGTTTATGCATAGTGAATCAAAATTGATCCATGAGTTTGCCTTGAAACTATTTCAACGCCTCGGCAATGAAATTAATTTAAGCTTTGAGAAAAAGCATAAAGTGATTATCGATCGCTTTGGTCGTTATCCTCATCGCAATGCCATTCTTGGACGTGTCTCCACTCCAGAGGAAACCGAATTTTTATTAGAACCGAACAGTAGTTTTTAAAACTTCTTAATTTTTAACGCTGAGTCATTTATTTTTTAATGCTTAGCTGGGAGTTCATCATGAAATATCTCTCTTTTTGTTTAGCCTTAGGCACTGCCTTAACTTTAACTGCTTGTGCAACGACTCCAAACAAACCAAGAACCTTTGATCAGCTTGGTCAGTTTTCAGCATATCCTTTAAATGCCCAAACTTTTCGGATTAGTTTTCAAGCCGACCCGAATATGAGCTATGGTGCAGCTGAAGAAATCACTTTGGTAAAATCAGCACAAACGACAGTACAAAAAGGCTTCCGCTTTTTTAAAGTGCAAAATGATCCAAGTAATCAAAGTCAGAAACCGCCACGTCAAGCTGTGGTTTACCCATCTGCTCCAAGTTTTTACCCATATGGTTACGGTCGTCGTTACCCTGGTTTCTGGCATGATCCGTTCTATGATTACCCACAAGTGGTCAATATCGATCCTGTTCAAGTGTCGTATACTATTGAATGTTATCGGGATCAGAAGCAGGCTCCTCAGGATGCTTTTGATGCAACCTTGATCTTGAAATCAATCGGACAAAAATATGGATTGAGTCCGACAGGAGAGCTGTTGCCCCCGCCTGAGCCTCCAGTAAAACAAAAATGAATAGGATAAATTTATGAACATGGCAGAAGAAGTCCACCACGTGCCCAGTCTTAAACGTAGCAAATATTTTGCCACTCTAGCGCTTATTATTGTCGTTGTGCTGTGGGTTGCACTGATGGTAGCCGACCGTTTTCTGCCAGAGTACACAGGTTTTATTCATATTTTGATGTTAGGGGCTGAAGCCGGCGTGGTAGGTGGTTTAGCCGACTGGTACGCGATTACAGTTCTATTTCGGAACCCTTTTGGTAAGTTACCGATTCCTAAATTTTTAAGGGACCACACCGAGATTATTCCACGAAACAAAGCACGCATTGCAGAGTCAATGGGCCGTTTTGTACAGGAAAATTTTCTTTCGCCTCAAGTTGTAGAACGAAGCTTAGAAAAAACTGACTTAAGCCTCGCAATTGGTCAATGGCTAGCAAGTCCACAAAACAATACGCAAGTGGTACAGCTTATTCAGCAAACCGTTCCGAAAATTTTTGAGTTTGTTAGCCAAGATCAAATTGCCAATTTTGTGCAAAACAATAGTGTGCAGTGGGTGCGTAATACCGAAGTCAATAAACTCGCAAGTGAAATGCTCCGCGCGGTATTGGAAAATGACTTCCATCAAGACGTTTTACAGCGTGGACTCGATATCGCCCATGAGTGGGTGGTACAAAACCCAGATAAAACCCGTGAATTGACCCGAAAGATGTTTAAAGCGCTTGGTGTCTGGTCACTTGCAAAAGGCGCAAGCTGGATTGGTATTGATGTTCAACAACGCACCATCGACTCACTCGTTGAAAAAGTAGAATCGATGCTAGCAGACCATGAACACCCATGGCGACAAGAAATTGAAACCATTGCCCACTCGCTCATGCTAGAGCTGGCAAAACCAGACAGTGCTGCTAGCCAACGCCTAAATAGCGGTAAAGATGCTCTTTTAGACAGCCCTCAAGTCCTAAATTTTATCAGTGGTGCCGTCACCATTTTGTGTGATGCCATTAAAGAAGATTTAATGAAAAAAGACTCAGGTATTGCAATGAACCTTCGGGCTGCTATTCAGCAACTAGGTGAAAATCTTGTTCAAAATGCCAAAGTACGTGAAGTGTTGAACAAAGAAATGACAGGCCTTGCGCTGACTTTTACAGATCAATATAGCCATAAAATCATCCGCTATGTCAGCGAACGCATTCATGAATGGGATTCGCGCGAAATGATTGGAAAAATTGAAAACGAAGTCGGTGGCGACTTACATATGATCCGTGTGAACGGCGTTGTAGTCGGGGCATTTATTGGTTTAACACTCGGTGTAATTCGGGCAGTGATTGAATCAATTTTATAACTTTAAATATTTTTAATAAGAGAACAATATGCTACAGCTTCAGTCAAAATTGGCCACTCAAGGCGTGACTATTTTTAGCACCATGACGGCAATGGCACATCGACTAGGTGCACTCAACCTGTCACAAGGTTTTCCAGATTTTCCGGCACCACAGGCCTTACTGGAAGCCTTATCTCAGGCGACTTTGGCTGGGCATAATCAATACCCACCTGGCGATGGTATTCTCGCTTTACGTGAACAGCTTGCTTTACAATTTCACCAACGCGACCAACTTCAACTTGATCCTGTCACTCAAATTACCATTACGCCCGGCGCAACCATTGCAATTTTTTGTGCCATACAGGCATGCATTAATGCGGGTGATGAGGTCATTATTTTTGATCCAAGTTACGACAGCTACGGCCCATCCGTGCAGTTAGCAGGTGGTAAAGCCATTCACATCGCTCTTGAAGCACCCGATTTTAAGGTGAACTGGCAACAGGTTAAAGATCTGATTAACGATAAAACTCGAATGATTGTGGTGAATACTCCCCATAATCCAACAGGCACAATCTGGGATAAACAGGACTGGTTAGAACTCATTGCACTGATTCAAGATAAAAATATTGTGATTTTATCTGATGAGGTCTATGAACACTTGGTCTTTGATGGTCAACAACACTTCAGCGCATTGCATTTTCCAGAGCTCAGAGAGCGTAGTTTTGTGATTGGTTCTTTTGGAAAAACCTTTCATGTAACAGGCTGGAAAACAGGCTACTGTGTCGCTTCACCTGAATTAATGCGTTTATTCCGCCAAATTTACCAATATGCGAATTTCTGTGGCACGACACCTTGTCAGATTGCTCTAGCGCAATATATGGAGCAACATCCAGAACATATTCAAGAGCTTCCACAGTTTTACCAAACTAAGCGAGATCGTTTTAATCAGGCGATTCACCATAGCCGTTTCTTGCTAAAACCGTCTCAAGGTACTTATTTCCAAAATCTCGATTACAGTCAAATTAGACCCGACTTAAACGATGTTGAAATGTGCCAGTTTCTAGCAGAACAACATAAGATTGTGGCTATCCCAGTTTCGGTTTTCTACAAGCAAGCGCCGGAGTCTTTGCGTTTGATTCGTTTCTGCTTTGCTAAAAATGATGAGACATTGCAAAAAGCAGGAGAAATTCTGAATCAATGTTAATAAATTTAGCCACTTAGCATAGTAAAAACACTACAAGCCATTTGCTCTAACTATGCTAAGTTGGATATCTGCCCCGCTCATCAAAGAGATGGGCGATGGAGAATGCATGCCACCAAGACAGTCTTTAATTCATCAGCAAAATCTATGGAAAACATTTTTTGTTTTCTTGCTACCCCTGATTGCAACCAATATTTTGCAGAACTTGTCCGGAACGATTAACACCATCTTTGTTGGTCAAATGATGGGGGTAGATGCGATTGCTGCCGTCTCTGTTTTTTTCCCTATTTTATTTTTGCTACTCGCTTTTATTATCGGCATTTCAACAGGTACGACTGTTTTAGTAGGGCAAGCATGGGGCGCGCAAAATATTGAAAAAGTCCAAAGTGTGGTGGGTTCCACCCTCTTTATGACACTGATTGGTGGAGTAATTACCGCGATCATTGGTGTGTGTTTTGCCCATGATATTTTAGAACTATTAGGCACTGACCCCAAGGTAATGCATCTTGCTTTGCCTTATGTGCAGTGGATGCTGGCAGGCAGCCCGCTTCTTTTTGTTTATATTATCTATACTTCAATTTTACGTGGTGTAGGCGACAGTACCACGCCTTTACTTGCCCTTGCTTTAACTAGCGTTATTGGTTTGGTGATTACCCCGATATTGCTTAAAGGTTATTTTGGCTTACCAGCTCTGGGAATTATTGCTCCAGCAATTGCAACGATCACGGGTTATGTGGCTATTTTGATTTTTCTTGCCATCTACTTAAACAGGAAAAAGCATCCACTTCGGCCGAATCGTCAGCTTCTGCAACATATCCGTCATAATCCAGAACTGAGCAAAATCATTTTGCGCTTAGGCGTCCCAACAGGCATTCAAATGATTACGACCTCAATGGCTGGCTTGGTTATTGTTGGGTTGGTTAACCATTATGGTTCACATGCTACAGCAGCATATGGTGCGGTAAATCAGGTGCTCAATTACATTCAGTTCCCTGCAATCTCTATTTCAATTGCGGCTTCAATTTTTGCAGCCCAAGCAATTGGTGCAGGTAAATCTGACTTGTTGTCTCGTGTGACTCGTACTGCCCTAGGCATGAACTTTTTATTTACGGGTACCTTAATTGCACTTGGCTATCTATTTTCAAAATATCTCATGGCTCTGTTCATTACCGACCCAACCGTGGTGGTATTGGGCCAGCAACTTTTATTTATTGTGCTTTGGGCAATTTTATTCTTTGGTGCGGGTGCCATTTTTGCATCGATCATGCGTGCCAGCGGTACCGTGACTGTCCCAATGCTTATAAATATTTCTGCCATTTTGTTTATTGAGATTCCATGTGCTTACTGGTTTAGCTCAATGTGGGGGCTTAAAGGGATCTGGGTTGCTTATGCCTTGGCATTTGTCAGTTTATGTATTATTCAAGGGCTCTATTACCAATTCATCTGGAAGAAAAAGAAGATCAAAGTTCTTATTTAGAACCAATCAATTCTTATAAAAAAAGCCATCAATTGATGGCTTTTTTTGACTTTAAAATTATTTCATTAACTTGGTCACAATGGTAGAAGCACGTTGATATCCAGTCGGGAATAAACGCTGGAATGCATCAAGAATTTTTGCATCACTACCAATCAATAAACGACGTTTATCTTTTAAGACTGCTTGTAAAATTTGACGAGCCGCCTCTTCAGGTGGAGTACGTAATAACTTGTCAAAATTTTGAATCGATTTAGTCGGGTCCATACCCAAACTATTCAAGCTATCACTCATTTTTGCAGATTTAGCAATATTGGTGCGGATTCCACCTGGGTGCACGCACAAAGAGCTTACGCCACTTTTTTCAATATCTAACTCTTGACGCAATGACTCGGTAAAACCACGCACAGCAAATTTAGTCGCGTTATAGCCAGATTGAGTTGGTTGAGCTGTTAAACCGAATAGGCTTGAAATATTAATAATATGGCCATCTTGAGTTTGCTTAATGAACGGTAAGAACTCTTTCGTTCCGTACACTACACCCCAGAAGTTAATCCCAACGATCCACTCTAAATCTTCGTAGGTCGCCCCTTCAACAGTTGAACCTAGGGCTACACCAGCATTGTTAAAAATCAGGTTAACTGACCCATGATCTTGAACAGTTTCTTGGGCCCACTGCTTTACCGCTTCACGGTCAGAAACATCAAGCTTTTTGGTCGTCACAGTAATCGTGCTATACGGTTTTAAAAGCTCAACGGTTTGCTCTAATCCCTTCTCATTAATATCACTCAACGAAAGATGGCAGCCCTGTTTTGCCAAAAGAATTGCGAGTTGTTGCCCAATGCCAGAACCTGCGCCCGTAATTGCAGCGACTTTGTTTTTAAAATTTTTCATTGTCCATCCTTTGTTTTTCGATATTTGCACAATCGGTTCATTGCATGTGCAGCTTAGACATCTTTAATATAATTTTGACAATATCCATTGTCAATATAGTACACTGTAATTTCAGATAGAATGGCACAATTCTGCTGAGGGCTTTATCATAGTAAGTATATTTGGCCAAAACCTATAAATTAGGAAACCATTCTTTAGGAAACAATTTATTTATGGCGACAAACGACTCAACCAGTAAAAAGAAAACAAAAACTGTGAGTAAAGAACGTCAGTTCAAAGGGTTATCTCTATCTGAACGTAAAGAGGCACGCCGAGAAAAACTGATTGAAGCTGGTATCGCGACCTACGGAACACTCGGTTTTTTTTCCGTGACGGTTAAGGATGTCTGCCAAGAGGCAAAACTCACAGAACGCTATTTCTATGAATCATTTAAGAAGAGTGAAGATTTATTTCAAACCATCTTTTTAAAAATGATTGAAGAATTACAGCAAAACCTGATGCAAGCCGTCATTAAAGCGACACCAGATCCAGAAAAAATGGTCGATGCTGGGTTAAGGGCACTGCTGACGACATTAAAAGACGACCCAAGATTAGCTCGCATTGTCTATGTTGACGCAGTTCTGGTACAAGAATTACATAATCAGGCCACCATTCAAGAAACGCTCGCACAGTTTGATCGAATGATTCAGGCCTTTGTTATGTTGACCATGCCGCAAATCCAACACAACGAAAATGAGCTCTCTTTAATCGCGACAGGCTTAAATGGATATGTCACTCAAATTGCGATTCGATGGGTCATGGGAGGCTTTGAGCAGTCTCTTGAACAGGTTTTAACCGCATGCCGTATTGTTTTCTTATCTTTATTGGCCAAGGTTTCAAAATAATATTAAAGTTTTTTGACACTCTAAAATGTGCGAAACCAGTTAAGCTTTGAAGATGATAACTCATTGAATGGTTTTAAGAATATTTAAGCTTTCATGTCATCATTCGGTCACACCTTTGCCTTACTTTTGTCACAAATTATTGCTAAATTCAATTTTATAGACTTTTCTGCAATGAAATTGTCATAATTAATCTTTGTAATAAGCCTGTCATAACTACAAAACGGTTCACCGTTAAATCTATAGGATATTGCGCTGTGAAAGATGACTATATTTTAATTGTCGATGATGAGCTTCCTATTCGTGAAATGATCCATACTTCTTTGGACATGGCAGGCTTTCAATGTTTGCAGGCAGAAGATGCCAAACAAGCTCATCAAATTATCGTCGACCAACGTCCGGCGCTTATCTTGCTCGATTGGATGTTACCTGGAGGCGTAAGTGGTGTCGATTTATGTCGCCGCTTAAAACGTGATGAGAACTTAGCAGAAATTCCAGTAATTATGCTTACCGCTCGCGGAGAAGAAGACCACAAAGTACAAGGTCTGGATGCTGGCGCAGATGATTACATGACGAAGCCTTTCTCAACACGTGAACTGGTTTCACGTATTAAAGCGGTTCTGCGTCGTGCAAATGCATTAAGTGGCGAAAAAATGATTGACGCCAATGGTTTAATTCTTGATCCTGTAAGCCAACGTGTAAGCTTTGGCGACAGCATTTTAGATATGGGCCCAACTGAATATCGCTTACTTGCGTTTTTTATGACCCATCCAGAGCGTGCATATACACGTGCCCAGTTGCTCGATCAGGTGTGGGGCGGTAATGTATACATCGAAGATCGAACTATCGATGTGCACATCCGTCGTTTGCGTAAAGTTTTAGAACCTTTTGGTGTTGACCGATTTGTTCAGACCGTACGTGGAACTGGCTACCGCTTCTCAACACGTGCAGATTTAGCCGCAGGTTAACCAAGATTTATGTATGAACCCTACCCCGTCCCCGAACAGGTACGTGAACAAAAGCTTTCCCGCTACAGTAGTTTATGGACGTTTGCTAAACAAGATTTACGGCTTTTATTATTTTTTATAATTATTGCCGGTTTAGTCGGTTTAGGCCTTGGGTATTTCTGGAGCTGTATTTTTATCGCCTTTGTGGTGTTTTTTACACTCCAGTTGCGTTCGCTTTATCTGGTCAATGACTGGATTGCAAATAAACCTTATGACGTTCCTCCAAACCTAAATGGGATTTGGGGAGCGTTATTGTTTAATGTTTACCGTGCCCAGCGTCAGGAACGAATCGTTCAAGCAGAAATGGTCGGTTTAATTGATCGCGCTCAGTCTTCTTTAGTTGCACTTGCCGAAGCAGTTGTCCTCATTGATGATCAACATAAAATTGAATGGTGGAACCCTGCTGCTGAACGTTTGTTGGGTATCAGCCCTCTCGACCGTGGTCGAAATTTATTAACGATTTTACGCCAGCCGACCTTTATTGAATATTTTAACAATATTGATCAAGCACCCGACGGTATTAAACTACAGTCGAGTTTTGACGATGACCGATATGTGCAGGTCAAGCTCACACGATTTGGTGGAGAAAGCCGTTTATTGGTGGCTTACGACGTTACTCGTATGCACAACCTTGAGCAAATGCGTAAAGACTTTGTAGATAATATTTCTCATGAACTTCGTACACCATTAACTGTACTGAGTGGTTATATCGAGACATTTACCGATCAAGAAGATATTAGTCCACGCTGGAAACGTGCGTTTGATCAGATGCAGTCACAAACCAAACGTATGAATGCTTTGGTGAATGATTTACTGCTGTTATCGAATTTAGAAAATAATAAGAAAATTGCAAAAAATCAGATTATTGAAATGCCGAGTTTAATGAATCAACTCTTTGATGATGCTCAGGCCTACAATGCCGATTATGGCCATACACTCAATTTACATATTGATAGTCACTGTGACCTGATTGGTTCTGACATGGAAATCGCCAGCGCGTTTAGTAACTTAATTACCAATGCCATCAAATACACGCCAAAAGGTGGAACGATTACTATTGGCTGGCATGATGATGGTGAACATGCCTACTTTAGCGTACAAGACACAGGTATCGGGATTAACCCTAAACATTTGCCACGACTGACTGAACGCTTCTATCGTGTTGACAGCGACCGTAGTCGTCAAACAGGCGGTACAGGTTTAGGTTTGGCCATTGTGAAGCATGTATTGATGCAACATGGCGCTTATTTAGATGTCCAGTCTAAAGAAAATGAAGGTTCAACTTTTACAGTGGTTTTTCCTAAAGAAAGACTATATAACATGGCTTAAAGTTATCTCCCTTCAAATATAAAAAGCCGACTCATGAAAAGTCGGCTTTTTTAGCATTTAAACCAATTTACTTAGAAGTCGAGCAATAGAACTTACTTTGGTTTTTCTCTATTACATTTAAAAAGTTAGTAGCAAAAGTATTGCTCTGGCGTAGTGCATCACGATGATCTCCGCCATCAATCGTTTGATATATCGTTGGTTTTTTTAATTTACATAGCTGTTGATAATAGGCATATGTCCCTCTCGGATCGACTAAATGATCTTTAGAACCCTGAACAATCATTAACGGTACGGTAGGCACCATATTTTCAATCGACTGTTGTTTTAGATAAGCCAAGAGAGGTTTTAAATCAGCGTCAGGTCGAAATATGCTAGACGGAGATTTCTTTAAATCAGTTTGAAGTTCAGATAAACAGCGGCTGTGCGCTTGAGTCAGCACCGCGTTCATTTCTGGACTGACTAAATTCTCAGGAACTATACTCGGCTCTGCTGCTTGTGCTCCTAATAGCACAATCGGGAAGAAAGCAGCTACGCTAGGTTCTGGGTTTGGATGACTCTGCACATATTCTGCAATACCTTCATATTGATAGCCACCCGGAGCAAGCGCTATCGCGCCTTTTAAATCTAGTTCAGGTGCATCTTTTTGACCATAGGCAGACACTGCAATTGCCGCAGCTCCGCCTTGGCTATGCCCCATCACCAACCACTGTTTATTAAAGCTCTTGGGTTTAAGTAGATGTAATGCACGCACTGCATCGACCACCGTATGCAATTGGCTCTTTGCATTCATATAGGGATGCGCGCCTAATGTACCTAAACCCTGATAATCAGGTGCGACAACTGCATAGCCACGTGCAAGCCAACTATCTAAGGCTTTTGAGGCAACTTCTTGATATGAATGAACTGGCCCACCCACATAATCACCCGAAGGCGCACAAGTATCGGCGACTCCAGTCGTACCATGTGCCCAAGCGAGTATAGGCCAGCCATTTTTTGGAGGGGTGCCTTTGGGTAATAAAATAAAAGCCGATGCAACAATAGGTTCGCCCTGAATACCTCGACTACGATAATTTACCAACAAGCGCTGATCTGCATGAGGAAATAAATCCGTCACAGCTTGCTGTTCTAGCGACAATATTGAACCCGGTTTTTCGCTCACAATTTGCTTATTCAAATCTGTAATTGGAGCAGCCATAGCAGCACCAGTCACTAAACAAGCACTGCTAAATAAAATTTTAAAAAAAGAATTACTTTTTCTAATCAAGGGATTACTCCTCTATTATTTACATTATATCTATCTAAATCATCAATTTATAAAATCTAAACTACCATAAAACTATCTATATTTATATTCAATTCAAACTCAATTACATTTATATATAACCACTTAAAATTTAATTAAAATATATTTTAAAGAAAGGTATTATAAATATCGTTGCAAAAATTAATCCAACTTAAATAATAAAAAATATATGCTGATATTTTCTTAATTACTATAGCTATGAAAATGTTAAAACAATATAAATTTATACCATATCTAATTTCCTTAACTCTCTGTTATATACCGATCAATACTATGGCAGACATTAATATATATGGTCCTGGTGGGCCAGCACCCGCAATGAAAGAAGCCGCCAAACAATTCACCAATAAAACTGGAATAGCTGTCCATGTGACATCTGGTCCTACTTCTCAATGGTCTGACCAAGCTAAATTAGATGCCGATATTATATATAGTGGTTCCGAAGCCATGATGTCTGATTTCGAAAATGCTTTTTCTGCACAAATTATAAAAGACTCGGTGGAACCTTTATATTTACGTCCTGCAGCCATTTTAGTGAGAAAAGGGAATCCTAAAAATATTAAAGGTTTTAAAGACCTAGCTAAATCCAACATTAAGGTTTTAGTTACACATGGCGCAGGTCAAGTCGGTATGTGGGAGGATATTGCGGGTAGAACTGGAAATATTGAGTTAACCAAATCTTTCAGAAAAAATATTGCCACCTATGCAGCCAATACAGGTATTGCCAAGGAAAACTGGGAAGAAAATAGTAGCTACGATGCTTGGTTAGTCTTTAATATTTGGGGAATTAGTAACCCAGATGTTGGACAAATTATACCTATAGAGAAAGAACTAGTTGTCTATCGCGATACAGGTGTTGCTTTAACAAAGCATAGTTTAAAAGATGCTGAAGCTAAACGCTTTGTAGAGTTTTTATCGTCTCAGCAAGGCAATACTATTTTCAAAAAATATGGTTGGACTAAATAATTTAAAAGGGAGCTAAGCTCCCTTTTTTATTATTTACTATCAAACTCTTTAAAATCAGCTTTTCTGATTTTTGCATGGATCCCTTTGGTTTTATCTACAACTTGTGAAACTTCAAAATCAGTTGCAGCACTTAAATACGCATACGCTGTTGCTTCATCAATACCATATTCTTGATTTAAGAAACGAATAGCTTCACGTGTAGATTTTTTCATGGCTTCATCTAAATCTTCATCAAGTCCCGGCGTTATCCAAAACTCAGCATTTTCAGCTAAAGGTTGTTTTAAATCTTTGCCCGGTATTTTGTCTTTACCGGCCTTGAGCAAGGTAAATTTTAGTGTCGCACGTGCTGAAGCTTCTAGTGCAGTTAATGCTACTTCTCCATCCCCTTGAGCAAAATGACTATCACCCGTATAGAATAACGCGCCTTTGACCTGAACAGGATAATAGGCTGTTGAACCTGCGCCTAGTTCATTAATATCAATATTTCCGCCATACATCGCAGGTGGTACAGAGTGAACAGGCTCAGAAGTATTGGCTGCTACACCCATAATTCCCATAAAAGGATACAGCGGGAAACGTATTGATTTACCCGATTCTGTTTTTAATACACCTTCATATTCACCTTTAGCATTTTTTTCAATTGGTGTGAAAATTGAGACATTTCCATAGCGTTCAGGGTGCTCAGCTGATGCATTTTCTTGCTTTGCTTTTTTAGGAAATTCCCCCACTAAAGCACCTTTACCATGCCGATTTGAAATAACACCATAAGGTACACGCGGCTCAACTTTAAGTACTTCAACTTTCAAAATATCACCGGGCTGTGCGCCTTCAATTGCAACGGGACCTGTCACAATATGTGGACCATCTTTATGAAAATCATGCTTTAAATTTGACTGCGTAATTGTTTTTGCATCTTCCAATATTTCATTAGATTTTACACCTTTCGATTGAAAGAACTTTTCAGCATTACGCCCTTGGTCTTCAAGCAAACCTTCATGAGAAACCGTATCAAATGTCACAACACTACCCGACGGAACAGTAAGTACGGGTTTGGCTTCCCGATTCGGTAAATAGCCCCATGTAATGGTATTTAAAGTAGATGGAACGTAATAATTACCTTTATATTCGCCACTTTGAAGTTGAGTAGGCTGTTTTGAAATTTGATTTAAAACTTTAAAATCATTGGCATGGCTGAGTGAAATACAAAGTACAGATAAAACCGAAGCTGTCAGACGTTTAACTTTTAACATGATTTCAGAACCTAAAAAATATGAAAATTACAGTAAGATCCTGAATAGTTAGCAAGCATTGTGCCAAGGCTAAAGGCTGTGCAATATCTAAAAAGCACTTCATATTTATAAAATTAAATAATTTTTTTATATTTAATAACTTATCTTCAAATAAAATTAAAATTACGACTTAAGTCTAACTTAAATATTTCTTTCTATTTTTATTTATTAATTTTCAATCATATTAATATTCTTGCTCTCTTCAGCCACATATGAATAGCCTAGTTCATATAACGTACTAACTTAGATCACTTAATAAAAATTATATTTCCATATAATATAAATATAAACACAGTTATATATTTTACTTTTATATAATTTAAATCAAAAAATAAGTCCTGAATAATTAAATTCAGGGCTTATTTGTATTATACAGGCTATAAAAGTGACTAAACTGTATGTCCCATACGCTCGCCCATTACAACTACAGACTCAGCTTTAAAACGTTGTTCCCATTCGATCTTATCTTTTTCAAATAAAATAACTGCCGTAGAACCTAAATAAAAACGTCCAAGTTCGGCACCTTTTTCCAGCTTCAACTGATGATGCTGTAATTCGATACGACCTGAAGGTTTTACTTTACCTGTTGCCACAGTTTCAATACCTGCAACAATCATTGCACCCACTAACACAACAGCCATACGGCCAAGTTCAGTATCAAACAAACACACCATGCGTTCATTACGGGCAAATAGTCCCGGTACATTTTCAGCAGTCACCTGATTTACCGAAAATAGCTCACCCGGTACATACAAAGTTTCAGTTAATGTACCTGCAAACGGCATATGTACACGGTGGTAATCGCGTGGAGATAGATAGACTGTCGCGAACTCACCTTCTTGAAATGGCTGAGCAAGTTGTGGGTCGCCAATGAGTTTCTCTACAGAGAAGCTTTGGCCTTTTGCTTGAAATACTTCACCCGCTGTAATTTTACCAATCTGAGAAATAGCACCATCAGCAGGTGACACGATGCTATCTGCATTTTCGTCAACCAGACGAACACCATCTTTCAAAGCACGAGTAAAAAAGTCATTAAAAGATTTATATTTTAGTGCGTTGCCTTGTTCAGCAATCGATAAATCAATCCCGTATTTAGTTTTAAATGCATGAATAACAGCAGTTTTCACAACTGGATTTTCACTCGCAGCAACTTTACCAACCACACGGCTCAATTGATGCTGTGGTACAAGGTTTTGTGCCTTAATAAATAATTCTTTTTTTAATCGAGATGTGAAACTCACGACGGTGATTCTCCAGTAATAATAGGACTATCGAGGCGATTGCCCCATTCACTCCACGCACCATCATAGGCTTTTGCTTCCCAGCCCAAGAGTCTAGCCAAAATATAGGCTAAACCGGAACGGTGATGTGACTGGCAGTACACAACTACGGGTTGCTGTAAATCAAACCCTAATTGTTCAAGGCGCTGCCGCGTGCGTTCAAGCGGATGCAATTTTAGATGATTTTGACGATTAAGTGCAGTACTCCATTCAAAATGGAGGGCATTTGGAATGTGACCGCCGCGTCGCGCTGCTAAACGGACACCACTATATTCATCACTCGTTCGGCAATCCCACAATTGAACATTTTCTTGTTCGACTTGGTTTCGTAGTTCTTCATAATTCACTCGGAACTGAGCAGCATGCGATAAATCAATCTGGATTAAATTATCAACCCGAGGAAGTTCTTCAATGTCGGCAGTGGTCGGCAATCCTGCTCCTAACCACGCATGAATACCGCCATTAATTAAACTAGTGCGCGTAAATCCTAAGCAATGCAAATTCCAGATTAAACGCCCAGCCCATGCCCCACCTTCGTCATCATAGACCACCACATGATGATTTGGCGAAATGTTCAGTTTTTCAATCAGTGCTTGTAAACCCGCTTCATCTGGCAAAATACCAGTGGCTTCTTCTTGTTGAGCCACTAACCATTTAGGCTTTAAGTGAATGGCATGAGGGATATGGAGTTGCTCATAAACAGAAGCACGGCTCAAATCTACAATGCGAATATATTCATTGCCTAAATAAGGCACTAATTCTTCTGCTTCTATTAATAAATCGAGTTTAAAATCCGGGAGTGTCATCGTCATGGTTTCTTTTTATACCAGCTTAATTTCATATTAGCATAAGCATATATCTATCAAACTCTGATTTTCTGCTACTCTTTAGCAGAAAATCAGATATCAGCATTCTTACTTTAAAAAATACAAAATAGTGAGACTACTTTTTTACTTAAACGACTTCTTCAAGTTCTTCGATTTCAAAAACCTGACGTAAATAAGCCAAGAAAGTATCATTATCAGTCATGGTTTTACCGGGACTATCAGAAATTTTCGCAACTGACTGACCATTACATTCGACTAGTTTCAACACAATATTGAGCGGCTTTTGGCCCATGTCATTGGTCAAATTAGTTCCAATACCAAAACTGACCTGAAAACGGTCTTTAAAGTATTGATGCAATTCCCATGCTTTTGGCAAATTAAGGCCATCGCTAAAAGTCAGCATTTTGGTTTTAGTATCAATTTTTAATTTACGGTAGTGCGCATAGGCCTTATCACCCCATTCATATGGGTCACCACTGTCATGACGTAAGCCATCAAATAGTTTGGCGAAATACAGATCAAAATCTCGGAGGAAAGCATCCATACCAACAACGTCAGTCAAAGCAATTCCTAAATCTCCACGATATTCTTGAACCCACGTCTCTAAAGCAGCTTTTTGAAAGTCACGCAAACGGACATCAAGTGCCTGAAAAGCCTGTAAAAACTCATGGGCCATGGTGCCAATTGGCGTAATGTTTAACTCTTTAGCAAGTAACACATTACTTGTACCACGGAATACATTTGGCACGGTTTTATGAAAAGCTGCCACAACATGCTTTTGCCATACGAAGCTATAACGGCGACGTGTACCAAAATCAGAGACTAAAAATGGCGGGTCATTCGGTTTTTGAGTTTTTTCATATTGCTGAACCAATTCAAGCTTAGCTTGTAAACGGCGTTCACCCTCAGCCCATACTTCATCGTTTTTAATACGGCTAAAATAAAGTTCATTTACAATTGCCAATACAAAAATTTCAAACATCATGGCTTGGACCATCGGACCTTCAATATGAATATCCAAACGACCTTCCGCATCGATGCTAGCCCGAATAAAGCGTCGCTTCAGTTGAAACAGTTCTAAATAATCAACAAAGTCACTTTTGATAAAGCGTAATTTACGCAAATATTGAAGCTCGTCTTCTTTATATTTAAGACTACATAAATAGTCGAGTTGCTGATTTAAATCATCCAAAATATCTACTAGTGGATAGACAGTATCTTCTAAATTTCTACAGCGGAAATGATAGACACTATGTGTTTGCGGAAACTTATGCAAAACCACCTGTAACATCGTAAATTTGTACAAGTCTGTATCTAGTAAAGAATGGATAATTGGAGACATAGTCAGTGATTATTCGCTTGCTTCTTAGCATTAAAGCATATTTTTATAAATGAATTGCGAGCTTTTAGACCATTGTTGCAGCTCTGTGAAATTTCCTTTTAAAAATCATTTAATTTAATTTCTGCTAAACTACGCCAATTCAATCAATTGCAGAAATTTGCTTTAACTATGCGTGCTTTAATACAACGAGTTCTTGAAGCTAAAGTGGTGGTTGACGGTGAGACTACCGGTGAAATCCAACAAGGCTTATTGGTTTTTTTAGGCATCGGCCGAGATGACACTTTAGCGATTGGCCAAAAGCTTATTGATAAGATTTTGAAATATCGTATCTTTGATGACGAACAGGGCAAAATGGGCTGGAATGTCTCTCAAGCAAATGGTGGAATCCTGCTTGTTTCACAATTTACCCTTATGGCTCAAACCCAAAAAGGTTTACGTCCAGATTTTGGTCCAGCCATGCCGCCAGCAGATGCCAAAGCGTTATATGAACAGCTGGTTGAATATACACATTCACAATTTGAAAAAGTTCAAACCGGCATTTTTGCAGCCGATATGAAAGTTCATTTAATTAATGATGGTCCAGTTACGTTTAACTTGGAAGTCGAAGCGTAGATATAAAAAAACTCCCGAACGGGAGTTTTTTTTATATCTGGCGATTAACGACCAGTTTTCTCTTTAATAAAAGCACGTGCCTGACGTACTTTATCTTTAACTGGTTTTGGCAACTTAGGTGGAATGAGTCTAGCCACTTGGTTAAACCAAACCAATAGGCTGAAGTCACCTTCCATTTTAATGCTGCCGTTTTGCATACCTGTCATAAATGCTGTTGGGTCACCTTTAATCAAAGTTTTTACACCCTGTTCGCTATCTGCAAACTGCAAGATAAAATCAGCTTTTTCAGCTGCACCTGCAACAGTATCGATCTGTCCATTATTAATAATGATCTGACGTGCAACACCTAAATCCGTACCGATCTGAATACGGAAAGCGCGGTCATGAATCAATTCAATAAACTTAGGGCTAGTACGTGCCAATTGCTTCATACGCAGCACTAAACCTGCTACCAATAAATCTAACGGGTCTGTACTGACATCAACGAGAGGTAACTTGACTACAGGTATAGAAGAAAGTTTCATGAACATTCACGCCTATTGTATTTTTATGAAAACTTTAGAGCAAAACTCAACAAGGACATACCATTGCTTGTGTTTTGTGCATCAACTGATAATTTTTAGCTGGCAACGCAATCTAGATGAAACGTCAACAGACGCGTCTATCGTAGCATAACTGGCTATTTTTTAATAAATGCTTTGTATAATAAAAATCACGTTTCGTAAATAAAAAAGGCATGCTGTGCATACCTCTTTACCGTTAGATAACAATTTAATTATCGGCTAGAACATTGCTGCTGATCATCTTCATATACTGGCGTGTGTTCTATATATTGGCGATTTGCCAAAGCCTTTTGTGCCTGTTTATCCTCACGTAACAAAATAAATGTAACCATTACCATCGCTAGACTTAGTGCAGTTAAATAACTATATGTGACTGGCATTTCAAAAGTGACTTGAACTCCAAAACGGACCACTTCCAATAGCCCCCAAAAGAACATCCCTGCAAGCATAAAACCAAGCCAACGACGGTAAGGAGAAAAGAAAACAGCAACAAGCGCGACAGCGATCAAGCTGAATCCGGCGATAGCGGCAAAATTCGCTGTTACCATAGAAACCTCCGTCTTAATGAAAACGTCTAAAAAGATTCGGTCTTAAAAACCCGACCTCATTCCAAAAACAACTTTAATTCATAATTTGTGTTGAAGCTTAGGATGCATTATGGATGTTTTTTTTTAGAAAAAAAGACCCGTTATTTCTTAATGCGACACACTTTGTCGCAACATTCTTTTGTCATTACATTTTTGTAAAATTCAAAAAGTTCGATTCCCTATATGGCATCAATTCTGGCGTGTCATTACAAAAAAATATGCTGTTTTTAAGGACCAAAATAAGTTTTTTTCAGATTTTTTTATTGCCTTTTTTCTGTGCACTATTTGAGCATAACACCCTTGATTTTATAACTATTCTGCATAAAAAAAGCGCTACTCTGAAGTAGCGCTTAAAGCTTAGCCCTATAGGTTAAGCACGGTTTAAATCTTTGTCATGCATGCCCAGCAAATACAGCACACCATCCAAACCAACACTTGAAATGGCCTGATTTGCATTTTGACGAACTAAAGGTTTAGCACGGTAAGCCACACCGAGGCCCGCAATCGCAAGCATAGGTAGATCGTTTGCGCCATCGCCTACCGCCATCGCTTGCTCTAGAGAAATACCCATTTTATTCGCAAGTTCGCGTAATAGCTCAGCTTTACGTGCGCCATCAACAATCGCACCTTTAACCTCACCTGTTACAAAGCCATCTTGCACATCTAAAATGTTGGCATGAACTTCATCAATACCAAGTTTACCTTGTAGATATTCAGCAAAATATTGGAATCCACCAGATAAAATTGCTGTTTTATAGCCGAGCGCCTTCAATGTTGAAATGAGGCGTTCTGCACCTTCAGTAATGGTTAAACGCTCTGCAATTTTAGGTAAAACAGCAGCATCCAGCCCTTTTAATAATGCAACACGAGCACGGAAGCTTTGCTGGAAATCAAGTTCGCCTTGCATCGCTCTTTCAGTAATTTCAGCAACTTGGGCGCCTACCCCTGCTTCAATCGCCAACTCATCAATAACTTCTTGTTCAATTAATGTTGAGTCCATATCAAAACAAACTAAACGACGGTTACGTCGATAAGCGTTGTCTTCTTGAACAGCAACATCAATATTTAATTCGCTTGAAAGACGTAAACATGCTGCACGCATGGCTTGTGCGTCTAAAGTTGGACCACTACTTAAACCAAACTGTACACATGCACGACGTGGAAATGCGCTATCCTTTTCAAAGTCGACACGGCCTGATAATCGGGTAACAGTTTCAATGTTAAAGCCTTGGCTAGACACAATTTGTGTAACTGCTTGTAAGTGGGCAGCAGTGAGTTCAGGTGCCAAAGCCGTGACGATATAACGAGTACGACCGCCTTCACCTACCCATTGATCGTATTCTGCGCCTGTGATTGGTTTAAAGCGCACTGTTAAGCCAATATCATGTGCTAAAATCAGAATTTCTTTCATTGCCAATGCGGTCGCAGTTTCATTATCTGACGCGACTACAATGCCCAATGTGAGTTGATTATGAATAACAGCCTGACCTACATCCAGTATTTGCAATGAATGTACGGATAGTACTTGCATTAATCGGGTAAACTGGTTTGGTTGGTCTGGTCCTAAAAAGGATATAAGAATGATTTCTCGCATGAATTGACTCTAGTCTGAGTGACAACTATTGTAAGAATCATAATCGAATTTCAATATAATTGCCTTGGAAGTTTAACTTGATTGCGCCTAGACAAGGGCTATTTGCTAGCCTACTGATCGTTAGTTTTGCATTGCATACCTTTTTATTGGTGATTGCAACGACACACCAGCTCAATGAAAACCGTGCGAGTCAAGGTCAGCTCATGACCAGTCAGCTCGTTGCAGACAGCTTATCCGAGCTAGAACCGGCAAATACGGTATCTTTAGCTCTGATTGCCAATCGCTATGCGACCAATCCAAGCGTTGCGTCTATTCGCATTCTTGACGCCAACAAACAAGTGCTGGCAACGAGCGGAATTTCGAAAACTCGCCAAGGTGAGATTTTTGCTCGCGATGCGCTGCAAAATGAAAAGAAAGTGGGTTCTATTGAGATTACGCTTATTCAGCCAAGTATTGGGGAAATTCTCCGCACTCAATGGCTGGCAATCTTAGCTTCTCTGTTTTTGCATGTTTTATTATGGCTTGCCTATCGCGCCATTGCTCGTCCGACCCGTAGCGAATATTTGGCACGCATTAATGAAGAGAACCGCTTGAAACATGAAATTCAGCAGTTAACTCAAGCATTGGCTCTAGAAAAACAAAATACAGTAACGTTAGTTGCTCAAGCTCAACAGCAAGCGAAAGGTAAACCAGCGGTTCGTCCTCAGCCTGAGAAAACTACAGATTCAGCTGACCAACATATGTTGGCACTCAATATTCAGTTTTATGATCCTAAACAGTTATTAAGCAGTGTTAACCAGTCAGTATCTGTCCCGTACTTTAAACTCTGTCAGCTCTTTTTAAACAAGAGTATTGAGTTGTGCGTTAAGCATTACCAGTTAAAGTTAGCGGACATTGAAGTCGTCAATGAATTTAATGCTGACGGCGCTACACTTGCGATTTCAACCTCGCATAGTCACGCTGTAGAGTGTCTGCTTATGGTTGGAACCGTATTCCAGTTGCTCTCTGACGTTTTATATAAACGTTACCGCGAAGATAAACGCTTTGCTTTGCAAACGCGTAGTGCAACTTGTAATGCTGTAGAAGCTATGCAAATTGATGCGAAAGAAGCTGCTCAACGTTTAGCACAGCATCTCCATGCGAAAGAATCTGCTTTATATCTTGAGAATGATCAACTCAAGGCAATTCAAGACAGCTATCAACTTGTTGCGATGCCGAACCCAAGTAATGTCATGACTCGCCATGCCTTTATGATCAATGGCATGAATGCAGAATGTGCTGAACTTGCTCAAAATATCCGCACTGAAATTTTGATGGGGAAAAAATCAATCCCACAAAATGATAGTCCAAGCAGTGCAGCTTCATAAAAAATAACCGCGCATATTGGAACCTAGCCTTTTGGCTAGGTTTTTTTATTTAAATTCATCGTTTTTATTTTAAATTATTCCATTTTCTTATGATTTATTTGTATAAATAAAGCTGGATCTATTCTATCTCGTTGCAAAGTTGGATAAATCAGAATCATAGGCAAAATTCTCTAAACAGCGTAAACTATGCAAAATTTATTAAATAGAAATTGTCTTACGACAAAAAAAGGTGAAAGCGAATGCCGCTGAGTCGTGTTGAAGATCTTGTCGCCGATATTCGTGCAGGCAAAATGGTTATCTTGATGGATGACGAAGATCGCGAAAATGAAGGTGATCTTGTCATTGCAGCAACGCATGTTCGTCCTGAAGATATTAACTTCATGATTACCCATGCACGTGGTCTAGTTTGCCTAACGTTAAGCCGTGAGCGCTGTAAGCAGTTAAACCTTCCGTTGATGGTTGACCAAAACGGTGCTCAGCATAGTACAAACTTTACACTATCAATCGAAGCAGCTGAAGGTATTACAACTGGTATTTCAGCAGCAGAGCGTGCACATACAATTCAAGCTGCTGTCGCAGCGCATGCAAAGCCAAGTGATATTGTACAACCGGGCCATATTTTCCCATTAATGGCACAACCAGGCGGTGTTCTACATCGTGCGGGTCATACTGAAGCGGGCTGTGATTTAACACGCTTAGCAGGTCTTGAACCGGCTTCTGTCATTTGTGAAATCATCAATGAAGATGGCACAATGGCGCGCCGTGCAGATTTAGAAATTTTTGCCGAGAAGCATGGCTTAAAAATTGGTACAATTGCGGACTTGATTCATTACCGCATGACCAATGAGCAAACAGTTGAACGTCTGGATCAAAAAACCATTCAAACAGAATATGGTTCATTTGAACTCTATCGTTATCGTGAGATTGGTAACCCAGACATCCATTTGGCTTTAGTCAAAGGCGAGCCAAAAGAAGGTGTTACAACAGTACGTGTACATGGTTTCAGTCCAATTCGCGATTTGCTTAAGCTAAATAAGGCTGATGGTGAACCTGCGTGGAATCTAGACCGTGCACTACAGACAATTGCAGCGAGTGATCGCGGTGTTTTAGTCTGGATCGGGCAAGATCATTTGCAAGACTTGGGACCAGCGTTGGATGATTTAAATAAGCCAAAACCGGTGAAATCCAATGCAGCTCTTTCACATCAATATCAAACCATTGGTGTAGGCGCTCAAATTTTGCGTGACTTAGGTGTTGAAAAAATGAAGCTTCTTAGCTCACCATTACGTTTCAATGCTTTATCTGGCTTTAATTTAGAAGTAGTGGAATATGTCACTGCTGATCAAATCACAACGAAATAATCGAGGTTGCTATGGCAATTCGCCGTATTGAAGGTTTATTACATCTCGCAAGCGAAGGTCGTTATGCGATTTTAGTGGGTCGTTTCAACAGTTTTGTTGTTGAACACTTATTGGATGGTGCAATCGACACATTAAAACGTCATGGTGTAAATGAAGATAACATTACTGTTATTCATGCTCCTGGCGCATGGGAACTCCCGATTGTTGCTAAAAAATTAGCTACATCAAACCAGTTTGATGCAATCATCGCACTTGGCGCAGTTATTCGTGGTAGCACACCACACTTTGACTTCGTTGCTGGTGAATGTGCAAAAGGTTTAGGTGTAGTCGCGTTAGAAAGCAGCTTGCCTGTCATCAATGGTGTATTAACTACTGATAGCATCGAGCAAGCCATCGAACGTTCAGGTACAAAAGCAGGTAATAAAGGTAGCGAAGCTGCTTTAACTGCAATTGAAATGGTTAATTTATTAAAGGCAATTTAAAGCATGTCTCAAACACTGCAAGCCGCTTATGCAGCAAAACGCAAAGCACGTCGTTTTGCTGTACAAGGTATTTATGAGTGGCAAATGAGTCACAATCCTGTACATGAAATTGAAGCACGTACACGTGCTGAAAATGCGATGCACAAGGTAGACTTAAACTACTATCACGAACTATTAACGCAAGTGATTGCACAGCGCGAAGATCTTGATGCACTGTTAATTCCGGTACTTGACCGTGAACTTGATGCACTTGATGGTGTAGAGCTCGCAACCTTACGTTTAGGTGCTTATGAGTTACGTGATCATTTAGAAGTACCTTATCGTGTAGTTCTTGATGAAGCCATTGAACTCGCCAAACACTTTGGTGGAGCAGATAGCCATAAATACATTAATGGCGTTTTAGATCGTTTAAGTTCAACACTACGTAGTGCTGAAAAACAACAAGCAAACTAATAGGTTTGAAGTTGATATGGCTGAGTTTTCTATTATTGACCAATACTTTAACAGACAATCTTATACAGATGTCACCTTAGGTATTGGAGATGACTCAGCCTTAATCACCCCTCCAAGAAACCAACAATTGGTGATCTGTGCAGATACGCTAGTTGCTGGTCGTCACTTCCCTCTTGATACCTCTCCCCATGCAATTGGCTGGAAAAGTGTGGCTGTCAATCTTTCAGATATTGCTGCCATGGGTGCTAAACCTCATAGTATTTTACTTGCGTTAAGCTTACCTACCATTGACCATGAATGGCTTGAAGGATTCAGTCAGGGAATCTATGACTGCTGTAATAAATTTGGTGTTGCTCTCATTGGTGGAGATACGACCCAAGGTCCACATCTCACCATTACCGTCACGGCCATGGGCTGGATTGAAACCGGACAAGCTGTGTTACGTTCAGGTGCAAAAGTGGGTGACTATGTTTGTGTGAGTGGTCAAGTTGGAGATGCAGCCTATGGTTTACAACACCTAGGTCATCCCTTACAACAACGACTAGACTACCCAACACCACGTTGTCAGCTTGGACAACAGTTGAAAGGTCTTGCTTCTAGCATGATTGATATTTCTGATGGATTAGCCCAAGATTTAGGCCATATTTTAAAAGCTTCAAAGGTCGGTGCTCGATTACTTTTAGAAAAGTTACCGATTGATTCAACGCTAGAAAAACTACCAGAACAGCAGCGCTGGCAATATGCGCTAGCTGGTGGTGATGACTACGAATTATGTTTTACAATAACACCGCAAAATTATGAAAAACTTTTGCAAAAACAACTAGACATTAAGATTACAATGATCGGACAGATCGTTGAGCAAACACAACTAACTTTTGAGCATTTGGGTTCAGATTACCCATTGCAAATTCATGGATACCAACACTTTGCATAAGCCGCCGATTCATTTTAAAGACATGTCTTGGTTCAACCGCTGCATCGTTTTCTGTGGAGTTGGTTTCGGATCTGGTCTCGCACCTAAAGCCCCTGGTACTTTTGGCTCTGCCTTTGCCCTACTCTTCGTTCCGATCTGGTTATCGCTTGGATTTAACTTAAGCTTAATCGCGATGATTATCATGTCCTTGGTCGGGATTTATATCTGTGGTCAAACTGCAAAAGTCATAAATGTACACGATGATGGTCGAATTGTGTGGGATGAATTTGCAGGGCAATCTATTACCTTTCTTCCTCTCATTTACTTACAACAAATGAACTGGATGTGGGTGATCGTCGGCTTCATATTATTTCGAATTTTCGATGTTTGGAAACCTTGGCCTATCCGTGTTATTGATCGTCAAGTGCATGGTGGTTTTGGTATTATGCTTGACGATATTATTGCCGGTGTATGGGCTGCTCTTTGTACACTAATTATTATCCATTTGACTTAATCATTAGAGTTATACATGTCAACTACCGTCATTATTCTTGCTGCTGGCAAAGGAACGCGTATGCGTTCTCAGCTTCCTAAAGTATTACAACCTTTAGCTGGTCGCCCACTATTAGGGCATGTCATTCAAACAGCAAAACAATTACAAGCTAAAAATATTATTACGATTTATGGTCATGGTGGTGACCGCGTACAACAAACATTTGCCCAAGAAAACATTGAGTGGGTTGAACAAGCTGAACAACTTGGTACAGGTCATGCAGTACAAATGACTTTACCCGTACTTCCTAAAGAGGGTGTTTCACTGATTTTATCAGGCGATGTGCCATGTATTAATGCAAATACGCTACAAAAATTATTAGATGCATCGACCCAGACAGGAATTGGCTTAGTTACGCTCACTTTAGATGATGCTACAGGTTATGGCCGCATTGTGCGTCAAGATGGCAAAATTCAGGCCATTGTTGAACATAAAGATGCAAACGAAGCACAACGCCAAATTAAAGAATTCAATACAGGCATTTACTGTGTTAGCAACGTAAAACTTCATGAGTGGTTGCCTAAACTTTCAAATGAAAATGCACAGGGCGAATATTACTTAACTGACATCGTTGCAATGGCAATTGCAGATGGTTTAGAAGTTGCCTCTGTTGAACCAGAACTTGCTTTTGAAGTTGAAGGTGTTAATGACCGCTTACAACTTGCCGCTTTAGAACGCCAGTTCCAACAAGAACAAGTCAAAAAGCTAATGCAGCAAGGTGTAATGTTCTTTGATCCTGCACGTTTTGATTTACGCGGCTCTGTAAAAGTTGGACAAGACGTTCGTATTGACATCAATGTTATTATTGAAGGTGAATGTGAGCTTGGTGATTTTGTAGAAATCGGCGCTGGCTGTATTTTAAAGAACACCAAAATTGCAGCAGGCACTAAAGTTCAAGCCTATAGCGTTTTTGATGGCGCAGTTGTAGGCGAAAATGCTCAAATTGGACCATTTGCACGCTTACGCCCAGGGGCTAAATTGGCAAATGAAGTGCATATCGGCAACTTTGTTGAAGTTAAAAACACATCGATTGGATTAGGTAGTAAAGCTAACCATTTCACTTATTTAGGTGATGCCGAAATCGGTGCTGAATCAAATATTGGGGCAGGAACAATTACCTGCAATTATGACGGTGCAAATAAACACAAAACCACTATTGGCGATGCCGTTTTTATCGGTTCTAATAGCTCGCTGGTTGCTCCGGTGACCATTGGGAATGGCGCAACAGTTGGTGCGGGTTCTGTGATTACGAAAGATGTAGCCGAACAAAGTCTCTCCTTTGAACGTGCGCAACAAATTTCAAAAGCAAATTATCAACGTCCCCAAAAGGTTAAAAAATAAGAGGATTGAAGTATGTGTGGTATCGTCGGAGGCGTTGCAGAGCGTTGTGTAACCGAGATTTTAATTGAAGGTTTAAAACGTCTTGAATACCGTGGTTATGATTCTGCGGGTGTTGCTTTACTAAATAATCAACAAATTTTACGTGAGCGTCGTGTAGGTAAAGTCATCAATCTTGCAGATGCAGTTGCTGAACACCAACTTACAGGGGCTATCGGCATTGCGCATACACGTTGGGCGACCCATGGTAAGCCAACTGAAAACAATGCTCACCCGCATATGTCTGGTAAGGTTGCTGTTGTACATAACGGTATCATTGAGAACTATCAAGAGTTAAAAGACGACCTACAAGCGTTAGGTTATGTTTTTACTTCTCAAACAGATACTGAAGTTGTTGCACACTTAGTTGCTGAAGCCCTAAAAAGCACAGATAGCCTTTTAGATGCTGTTGAAACTGTTGTACCTCAGCTTAAAGGTGCTTACGCGCTAGGTATTATCCACAGCGATTATCCAGATGAACTCATTACTGTACGAGAAGGTTCACCTTTAGTGATTGGCGTAGGTATTGGTGAAAACTTTATCAGTTCAGACCAACTTGCACTTTTACCTGTGACTAACCGCTTTATGTACCTAGAAGAAGGTGATATTGCGCGTCTTACACGTACTTCAATTGAAGTATTTGCAAATGGCGAACGCGTTGAACGTCCAGTGAGAGAGCTTGATGCAACCGTAAGTAGTGCATCAAAAGGTGAATACAAACACTACATGCTCAAAGAAATTTATGAGCAGCCAGAAGCAATCAAGCAAACGATTTCTCAAGCACTTGATGGTAATAGTTTACGTGATGATTTCTTGAAAAATGCTGAAGCAGATTTCAATAAAATTCAAAGCGTACAAATCATCGCTTGTGGTACAAGTTACCACTCAGGAATGATTGCGAAATATTGGTTTGAACAACTGATTGGTGTGCCTTGCCAAGTTGAAATCGCGAGTGAATTCCGCTATCGCACACCTGTGATTGTTGAAAATACACTTTATATTTGCATTTCACAGTCAGGTGAAACAGCCGATACTTTAGCTGCACTACGTGAAACTCAAAAACGTGCGAAAGCAAACAATATCGATATTCAGACTTTAACCATCTGTAACGTTGCAACGTCTTCAATGGTTCGTGAAACTGATCATCACTTATTGACTCTTGCTGGTCCTGAAATTGGTGTTGCTTCAACTAAAGCGTTTACGACTCAGCTTGCTGCGCTTATGTTGTTGATCTTGAAAATTGGTCAAGTGAAACAACGTATTAGCCCTGCTCTGCTTGAAGAAATTACGCGTGAGTTATGGCATAGCCCGAAAGTTATTCTTGATACCCTCAAAAATGACCCAGAAATTTTGCGTTTGTCTGAATTATTCGTTGAAAAAAATCACTGCTTATTCTTAGGCCGTGGTACGAATTATCCAATCGCATTGGAAGGCGCGTTAAAACTGAAAGAAATTTCGTATATTCATGCAGAAGGCTATGCGGCTGGCGAGTTAAAACACGGTCCATTGGCACTTGTTGATAATGAAATGCCGATCGTTATTCTTGCTCCAAATGACGAAATGCTTGATAAGCTAAAATCAAATATGGAAGAAGTTCAGGCACGTGGTGGTGAATTATTCGTTTTCGCTGATGAAAATAGCGGAGTGAATGAAAAAGACCGTCAACACGTTGTACATATTCCAGCAGTAAACGAATGGCTAGCTCCAATTGTTTATAGCGTACCAGTTCAGTTGTTGTCTTATCACGTTGCTGTATTACGTGGTACAGATGTCGACCAGCCACGTAACTTGGCGAAGTCAGTAACTGTAGAGTAATTCAAAAAATATCATTATTAAGGCATCACCTGCTTTAATAATTGATTGATTAAGCCCGATATGTATTCAGCATATCGGGCTTTTTTATTGCATTCATATCGCTGCACAGCCCCTTTCCCGTGAAAGAAAATAGAGAACACTCCCCTAGGACTCTGTGCCACAACGGACTTTTGCGCTGATTTAAAGTTTGAGAGATCATTGCGACACAGAGATAAAGGAGCTAAACGAACTTAGCCCATTTCATCTTTGTCGCAGCGTTGAATGCTGCTGAACAAGTTAGGGGCAAAGTCCTGTGGGAGATCAGGACTTTGCAAACTGGTGTGCTTTAAACGTTGAACGGTTTGAGGCGAATACACCTGTGCAAGCTGTTGGCAAATACAATCGCAACTGGCTTGCATGTGTTCACCTGACAAGCAAATTCTTTTAAATTCCTGCTGAGCATTGGCGTCATCATTTGTAATACCGTAAGCACCAACCACAAGGTTTAAAAACAATATAAATTTATGAAATTTCATATTATTCTCATGATTATTTATATCTTTAAATAAAATAAAAATATTATTCGTTAAATATTAAAATAATTTTTTTAAATAATAATTAATCCTCCCCAAAACACAGGAAAATAAAATAATTAAAATTTTAAAATAAAAATAATTTATAAATTTAAAAAATCAGGTCGCAGAAAACCCAAATTTTAAATAAATAAAATAGTTAAATGAGAGAGAAAATGAGTTTGAATAATGGCATGGCCAACTCCTTAAAAAATGGAGTCCTACCACCAAATCACCGCGAATTAATTTATGGTGGTAGAACGAAAGAGGGTTGACAGACTAGACTTAGCGACCAGCACGCGCGAACGCGTCCCCCTTCCGCCCTACCATAGAGAAAAAGGGGGCACAAAGGTTCCACATGGGAAATACTAAGGAAGTATAACCCATTTGCTAAGTACGGTCTGTCAAAACCGTCTGGCAATGTAGGCCAGCAACGAGATAATAATCGGTGATTTTAATTTCGTCAATTTATTTTAATGAAAAAGTTTAAATATAATAATTTTATTAATGTTTAAATAATATTATTCTATTTTTTATATTCATGACTTTTAATTAAATTTAAAATATAAACCTGGGTTATATATATTTAGTTAATAAAATAGATTAATCATTAAGTAATTTAAAAATATATTGTTCTCAAAACAACCATAACTTTGATAACTCATCTATTAAAAAGCCTGATATGTCTTTGAAATACATATTGGAATTTTTTATTGCGTTCATAAAGCTCTAAAACATAGTAGCTCCCTTTTATTAAGGTATTCTAATAAATATAGATAATTCAATATGTTATATACAAAAACCAACAAAAACACTTGGATTTATACATGAAAAGTTATGGTATAAATCACGCTTCGAAATTTGCCTAATAACTATAAATTTCGACTATTACAAAACACTTTCTAATTATAAGGAGCAACTTATCATGGCTAACGGATTCCCAACTGGAAACTTTAGAATCGTTAACAAAGAAACAGGTGCGTGTATTTCAAGTTTGTACGGTGGTCAAACCGATGGTGTACACACGGTATCTAGACGTGGTGAAACGGGTCATTTTGCATATTCTCATACAAATGACCGAAAATTTACGGTACATGACAAGGTTAAAAACATAGACGAAGAGCTTTGGTATTTTGACAGCCACGAATATCGCAGTGGGCGAGAGAATAAGCTATTCAACAAAGTTAAAGATATCCGTTCTAGTTGGGTACTCGGTGCTTACGTTAAAACAAAAGTGATTGGATGGAAACTGAAAGACAAAGACCTAGAACATTTTGTTAGTCTTTTACCCAAGCAAGATGAAGAAACACTAGCCCACTTAAAAACGAATGCATGTCTTGATATTGTTCGCTTATTAGAGACATTTATTGATATTAACGGTGAAGAAACCATTAAATCGGAGCTTGTTGGTAAACTCGATGAGACTAAGTTGAATGACTTTTTAAATCCAGTCCTCGCACATGAGTCAATTCGTAGCATTGAGCGAAAATTCTATGAGCTTGCTTCCTCTCCTTGGCTACGTTTAAATATTCCTGGTTTTGAAGGTATTCCTGAACTTGATGAACAACTCTATAAGATCATTTTTGCTTCTGTGCAATTAGATGTTTTGGATCAAAAAGATTGGCAATCAGATTCCGTGTTCCGCTTGTATCTACGCAATTACGATATCAATGAACTTCTAAAAAAAATTAAAAAAGAGAGCCTTGAGGAACTACAAGAAAAAGCATGGACAGAACTTCAAGATGTAGAAGACCCTCAAAAAGAAGCCGTAAAAATTATTCTAGAGCTTAGAAAAACTCTAGATTTACATATTGATGAGAAAAATATGAATACTGCCCAAAAGGTTTTACAGACAGCTTTAAAGTCAAATGAGTCTTTTGAACAACTCAAAGCAGCATTAGAGAGTACGAATAATAAAGAGTTACAAACAGTTAATAAGCATAGTGGCGATATTTTCTTGCAAGGAGCGGGTCGTCAGTACCAGACTAGTTGGGCATTTAAAGATGGTTATATCTTTGTAGAAGGCCAACCAGATGCTGTACTAACGCATCTCTGGGGTTCATCTGTAGGTATTAGTCAACGATCTAATGACCCAAGACAGCGCTGGGAACTTAAAAGAGCTTAATTTGAGCTAGTACAAAGATGGTAAGAGAAAATCCTCTTACCATCTTTTCTAGAGCTTATTTTTCTACAGCTTTTACTGGTAAATGTTTACCTAACAAAGAAAAAGTAACATCCGCAACTTCCAACGGGTCTGAACTGGTCCAAATAATATGATTCCCCTCATTTGGACTTTCAGAACTTAAACTGTAGTGATTGAGCTGCCGAATTAATTGCGCTGTTACAGCTTCCGAAGGCTCAATAATTTGAATATTAGAGCCTACAATTTCTTGAATCGTATTTGTGACAAATGGATAGTGTGTGCATCCTAAAATAATCGTATCGACTTTTTGCTCGACCAACGGCGCCAAAATATTTTTTAAATAATCTTTAACTTCCGCTGTATGCGCCTTGCCAGTTTCAATTTTTTCGGCCAGACCAATACACGGAACTAAAGACACTTTAATATCTTGCGCATACGTTTCAATCAAACTTTTTAAGTTTTTGCCCTTAACCGTGGTTGCAGTTGCCAAAACAGCAATATGCTTGCTTTGTGTGATTGCCACAGCAGGTTTTACGGCTGGTTCTATTGCAATCAGTGGCACATTAATTTGCGCTCTAATCGTTTCAATCGCTACAGCCGTCATGGTGTTACAAGCAATCACGATCGCTTTGCATTTGCCATGATCCACTAAATTTGAAATTAAATGCGTGGTTCTTGAAACAATCCAGTCACTTTCTTTGTCTCCATACGGGACATATTTCGAGTCAGCAAAGTAAATAATATCTTCATTCGGAAGGGCCTGCCGAATGTGCTTAAAGAGAGACAGCCCACCTAAACCAGAATCAATCATTCCAATCGGGTTATTCTTCTGGTTCATTATTTTTCCAACTTAAAATTCTAAAAGAAACTATATTTTTCATTATTATATTCTGTTTTCTATCGGTTTTTAAATCAGGCCCAACGAGGACCTGACCTAAATTTCGAATTTTGTTTTAAGCTGCCGCTTTTTGTTCCTTAATCCAATTTTTAATACGTGCATCCAATATATTTAAAGGCAAGGTTCCTGCATTTAAGATCATGTCATGGAATGCTTTTATATCAAAACGATCTCCAAGCTCATGTTTCGCGAGCTCTCGTAGCTCTAAAATTTTTAGTTGGCCCATCTTGTATGCCAATGCTTGTGCAGGAATAGCAATATAGCGATCTGTCTCTGCCTGAATGTCAGGTTCATCTAAAGCAGAATGTTCTCGCATAAAATCAATCATTTGCTGGCGTGTCCATTTCTTATAATGCACACCTGTATCGACCACTAGCCGACAAGCACGGAACAACTCACTCGATAGTCTTCCATAGTCTGAAAGCGGGTCTTTATAAAAACCAACATCTTTACCCAATTGCTCTGCATAAAGTGCCCATCCTTCAATATAAGCGGTGTGATTGGGCTGCTTTCGGAACATTGGCAAATTTGGCAGGTTTTGGGCAATATCAATCTGCATATGATGCCCCGGAATTGCCTCATGGTAAGCAGTCGCTTCCATTGATATTTTTGAACGTTCAGAGAAGTCCCCTGTATTCACATACACTTGTCCAGGTCGTGAACCATCAGGTGTTCCTTGATGATATTCGGCGCCTGCTGCTTCTTTTTCTCGATATTGCTCTACAGGTAAAACTTCGACTTTATTTTTTGGTAATAGACCAAATAGCTTCGGCAGCTCTGGTTGCATTTGGGCAATATATCCCCGATAAATTTCTAAAATTTCTTCACGAGATTTGGGGAAAACAGCTGGATTTATTTTTAAGGATTGTTGGAAACTTTTTAAATCGTTGAAACCTTGTGCTTTTGCAATTTTAAGCATTTCCGCCTCTATACGAGCAACTTCTTTTAATCCGAGCTGATGAATATTTTCAGGGCTTTCTGACGTGGTTGTATTATTTTCTACATAAAAGCGATAGAGCTCATCACCTTTTGGCAAGCTCCATATACCCTCGTGTTGTCGTCCATAAGGTAAGTACTCTTTCTGAATAAATGTCTCTAGTTTTTGATAAGCGGGACGAACATTCTGGTCTATGGCCTGTAGCATTTCACGGCTTAAACGCTCTTGTTCTGCTTTCGAAATGTTATTTGGAAATTGCTTTAATGGAGAAGCAAAAACACTGTCCTTCCCTGCGGGAGTTGCAATGCTATCAATCTGCTTTGCTACCTTCTCAAGTAAATACTTCGGTGGCATCAATCCATCTTTTTGTCCTTGTTTCGCTAACTGAACACCTTGATCAAGAATAAGAGGGATTTGTTTTAAACGAGCAATATAGTCTTGATATTGCTCAGTATTATTAAATGGAATCGAACTAATAAATCCCGGAAATTGTAAATGTAGTCCCCACATTTGATTGAAAGGCATCTCATACAATTTCAAATCATAACTTTTAAGTGACTCTTTCAACTGATAAATCATTAAATCTTTATTTAATTGATCAGTTGCTGAAAACCCTGTGCTATTAATCGCTTCAAAACGTTTTAAAAAATTTTGAGTGCTTTTTTTATCTTTCTCGATCTGATTTTTTGAAAACTCGGTCCATCGATCGTTGTAGCGTAAATCGCCTAAAGTCGTTGCAGTTTCAGGGTTATTTTTCAAAGTATATTCCCACTGTTCTTGTAAAAGCTGGTTTAAAACTTTCACCCGAACAGAGACATCACTGTTTTGTTTAGATTGTGATTTTTCGATGGTATTTGTATTAATTTCGGGGGTTGCAGCATCAGAAGAATGAGACATCCAAAATAAAACACTGATACAAGCAAAATGTAAGGTTCTGTTTTTCATTTAATTATCCAGAAATATTTAACGAAGTTTAAAATATAGACAAAACAAATTACGTGCCAAGCAGCATATAAAATGGTGTAAAAATCGAGTATTTTTTTAACTAAATGATTTTATAAATTAATTTTCTTTTTAATTAAATTATTTATAGTTGCTATCTATATTCTCTATCTGACTTTAATTTACCAGAAAGTCAAAAAAAGAGCACATGAGCGATCTCAGTGCACTTTTTCATTTCTACATTAAAAATTCTTTCTCAAGAAAACAAATATTGATAAACAATATAGGCAGCCAATTTTGCAGTTCTGTTGTCTAAGTCAAACTTTGGATTGCACTCTGCAATATCTAAAAGTTTGATTTTGCCAGTCTCTTGAATATGCTTAAAAATTGCTTCAAAAGTCGCTAAATCAATTCCTTTTACAGCAGGTGCACTCACCCCAGGTGCTACTGCAGCAGCAAATACATCTAGATCAATCGTAACGTACAAACAGTCCACTTTCTCAATAAAAGCATCAACCGCCGCAAGTACGTTGTTCAGGTTAAAAACATTAACCTCATGATCACGTAAATATGAGCAATTTAGAGCATCGGCTGTATCAAACAAAACTTTAGTATTGGCATGGTTGGCGACCCCAATACATAAATAATTAAATTGTTTTTGATATTGTTCTGAAAGTCGAGCTGCCTGTAAGAAAGGTGTTCCAGATGTCGCCTGCTCTGCTTCACGCAAATCAAAATGGGCATCGAAGTTAATAATACCTATTTTTTGTTCAGGCGCATGTGCTTGTACATATTGGAACAGACCGCTAAAGCTACCAAATGCAACCTCATGTCCACCGCCCAATACAATCGGCTTTAAACCATTTTGCAGGCTGTTTGCAACTTGTTCAGCCAACTCACTTTGTGCTTGCTCTAAATTCTCATATTCACAAGTCACTGTACCCAAATCGACAATACTGACTGGACGATGAATAGGTAAATTAGCAAGCTGGTTACGGATTGCATCTGGCGCATCAGCAGCACCGACTCGACCTTTGTTACGTTTCACGCCTTCATCAGAGCTAAAACCAATCAGCGCAAATTCGGCATGTTGGGTTTTATTCATAATATGATGAATGCGTTGGTGTGCTTCACCTTCGCCATCATGGCGGCCTTGCCATTTAAATGTGTGATTCATGGTGATACCGTTTAAAAAATAACTTCTTGTCCATGCTGAATTACTCGCTTAGGCAAATCTCCGCCAAGCCAGTAAACAATTTCAGATGGATGTTCAATATCCCAAGCCACAAAGTCAGCGACTTTACCCTGCTCCAAACTGCCATGCGTTTGCTCTAAACCGAGTGCTTGTGCAGCATGAATGGTGACACCCGCTAATGCTTGCTCAGGTGTAAGACGGAATAACGTGCTGCCCATATTCAGCATTAAACGTAAAGAAAGTGCCGGAGATGTACCCGGGTTTAAATCACTCGACAGTGCAATACGCACGCCATGCTTAATAAGGCTTTCAATTGGCGGATATTGTGTTTCACGCAGCAAATAAAAAGCACCCGGCAATAACACAGCAACCGTACCCGACTCTGCCATGGCTTTAACATCATCTTCGGTCATGTACTCTAAATGGTCGGCTGACAAAGCATGATAACGTGCTGCCAAGCTTGAACCACCTAGCGATGAAAGCTGTTCAGCGTGAAGCTTAACTGGTAGACCCAATGATTGTGCCGTTTTAAAAACACGTTCGACCTGAGCAGGTGAAAATGCTAAATGCTCACAGAAAGCATCAACCGCATCGACTAAACCTTCAGCATGCAGTTTAGGCAGCATTTCTGTACAGATATGCTCGATATAAGCATCACTTTGATCTTTGTATTCTGGCGGTAAAGCATGCGCGGCTAAACAAGTGCTTTTTACCGTCATCGGTAAAGCTTCACCAATTTGACGGATCACGCGCAACATTTTGCGTTCATTTTCGTAGTTAAGTCCGTAACCAGACTTAATCTCGATGGTGGTTACACCGTCTTGTTGCATACAGCGAATGCGCTTAAGTGCCGAATTTAATAATTGTTCTTCGCTTGCTTCACGCGTTGCACGCACTGTACTTGCAATGCCACCACCGCTTGCTGCAATCTCAGCATAGCTCACACCTTGCAAGCGTTTTTCAAACTCAACACTACGGTTGCCACCAAATACACTATGCGTATGGCAGTCAATAAACCCTGGGGTTACCCAAGCGCCTTTTAAATCAACTGTTTCGGAATATGTGTCGGTAGGAAGTTGTTGTTGTTTTCCAATCCACTGAATGAGATGCCCTTCTGTGACAATTGCAGCATCTTCAATGTAGGAGTATTGCCCATTTTGCATGGTCGCAATGTGGCAATTTTGCCAAAGTTTTTTCATGAGCCTTTCCTCAAAACTGCCCAATAGTTAAACCATTGGGCAGTTCATTTGTTAGCTTTCTATCTCAACATTTTGCTGGATAGGATTACTTTCCTTTCCCAAGTTTTGCTGTGGTTTTACCCATATGCGATAAGCAAGAGTGAGGAGAGCAAGCCATGTTATACCTACATAAATTGCAGGACGTGAATCAGGGAAATAACCCATCATGACTAAAATGAACACCATAAAACCAATCGCAAACGCAGGTGCATATGGCCAACCCCATACAGGGAAATCAAGTGCTTTAATTTCAGCAGTAGATAATTTACGGCGCATCGCAACTTGCGAAAGCAAAATCATGAGCCAAACCCATACAGTTGCAAAAGTTGCAATTGACGCAATGATCATGAACACATTTTCAGGAATCAGGTAGTTCAGCACCACACCAATTAACAGCACACCAGCCATGACCACAACGGTCATCCATGGCACACCATTACGCGATAACTTTTGGAATATGCGAGGTGCTTGCCCACGGTTTGCCATACCATAAAGCATACGGCCTGCGCCAAACACATCACTATTAATTGCCGAAATCGCAGCGGTCACCACCACAATATTTAAAATATTTGCTGCTGATTTAATGCCTAAATTTTCAAAAATTTGGACAAATGGACTACCTTGGCTACCAATTTGGTTCCATGGGAAAATCGACATCAAAACAAAAATGGTAAGTACATAAAAAAGTAAAATACGAACCGGAACTGCATTAATTGCTTTTGGCAAAGTCGTTTTCGGATCTTGAGACTCGCCTGCGGTTAAACCAATAATCTCAATACCACCAAAAGCAAATACCACTACAGATAAACATGCAACCAAGCCAGCAATGCCATTCGGCATAAAGCCATCATAAACCCATAGGTTCGAAATGCCTGGCACGATATTGCTATGATCAGCGTGGAAGCCATAGAACATAAGGCCTAAACCGCCTACAATCATGGCAACAATGGCAGTAACTTTGATAATAGACAACCAAAATTCGAGTTCACCGAAGACTTTAACGTGAATTAAGTTAATGGCACCCAAGAACATAATTAACGATAAAATCCAGATCCACCTTGGTACATCGGGATACCAGAATCCCATATAAATACCAAAAGCAGTGACATCAGCAAGTGCAACAATCACCATTTCAAAAACATAAGTCCAACCTGTGGTAAAACCAGCTAGTGGACTAATGTATTGTGATGCATAGTGGCTAAATGAACCGGATACTGGGTTATGGACAGCCATTTCACCCAGTGCGCGCATAACAATATAAATTGCAATCCCTGCAACAATATACGCTAATAATACTGAAGGCCCCGCCATTTTAATGGCAGTTGCCGAACCATAGAAAAGCCCAGTTCCAATTGCTGAGCCCAATGCCAAGAACCGAATATGGCGGGTGTTCAAACCCCGCTGTAGTGTGGAGTTTTGTGACATTATAATCTCCAATCCTTGAGGATATTTAGTTAGATTCGGCCACTCCATGTGACCGTTTTATTAATCACACTTCAGATAGACTAGGGAGTAGGTTTGGAATAATTAACTCGTTTAGACAACCACTCGACAGTAATTCACTTGCCTGTTCAATATCAGGAGCAAAGAAACGGTCTTCGCTGTAGTACGGCACTTGAGCGCGCAAGATTTTACGGGCTTGTTCCAGTTTAGGCGAGCTTTTTAGGCCTTCACGGAAATCTAAACCCTGACAAGCGCCTAACCATTCAACAGCTAGAATGCCGCGCACGTTATCAGCCATTGGCCAAAGACGTTTACCCGCGTTAGGTGCCATTGAAACATGGTCTTCCTGATTCGCTGAAGTCGGTAAACTATCAACACTCGCCGGATGCGCTAGTGCTTTGTTATCACTCGCAAGCGCTGCTGCTGTAACTTGAGCAATCATGAAACCTGAGTTAACGCCACCATTTGCGACCAAGAACGGTGGAAGCTGTGACATGTGGCGGTCCATCATCATCGAAATACGGCGTTCTGAAAGTGAACCAATTTCTGCAATTGCCAATGCCAGATTATCTGCCGCCATTGCTACAGGTTCTGCGTGGAAGTTACCACCAGAAATCACATCACCTTCTGCTGCAAAAACAAGAGGGTTATCAGACACTGCGTTTGCTTCAATTGCTAAAACTTCAGCAGCCTGACGGATTTGAGTTAGACATGCACCCATCACCTGTGGCTGACAACGCAATGAATACGGATCTTGAACTTTGCTACAGTCTTCATGTGAATGTGCAATTTCACTTGATTCTGTTAAGAGGTCACGATAAGCCGCAGCCACATCAATTTGACCACGTTGACCACGTACTTCATGAATACGTGCATCGAACGGTGAACGTGAACCAAGCATTGCTTCGACGCTTAAACCACCGCATACAGTTGCAGCAGCAAATAAATCTTCAGCTTCAAACAAACCACGTAAAGCATAAGCGGTCGAAACTTGTGTACCGTTTAGAAGTGCCAAGCCTTCTTTAGCTGCTAAAGAAATTGGCTCTAAGCCTGCAATTTTTAAAGCTTCAACTGCTGGTATCCATTCACCTTTATAACGCGCCTTACTTTCACCCAACAAAATCAATGACATATGTGCAAGTGGTGCCAAGTCACCCGAAGCACCTACTGAGCCTTTAAGAGGAATGTGCGGATAAACTTCTGCATTAATTAAAGCCAACAATGCATCAATGACTTTACGGCGAATACCTGAGAAACCACGTGCCAAGCTATTTGCTTTCAATAGAATAATTAAACGAACCATTGCATCATCAAGTGGCTCACCTACACCTGCTGCATGCGAAAGAACCAATGAACGCTGTAATTGTTCTAAATCTTCAGGAGCAATCTTGGTTGAAGCAAGTAAACCAAAACCTGTGTTAATGCCGTAAGCTGTACGCCCTTCATTTACAATCTGTTCTACACAAGCCACGCTTGCGTTAATTGCAGCTGAAGCACTGTCATCTAATTTAACTTTAATCGGGTTGAGGTAAGCTTGACGTAAATCAGCTAAGGTTAATTTTCCCGGTTGGATCAATAATTCCATGTTGGCTTCCTAATTTTTGGCACTATATTCTGCTGAGACAGTGCTTTTCACAATTGCAAAAAGCACCGCTAGTTTTTCCATGTGTTTTTATTGAGTGATCATTGGCAAGTTTAAGCCTTGCTCTTTCGCACAGTTAATCGCAATTTCATAACCTGCATCGGCATGACGCATAACACCTGTTGCAGGGTCATTGGTCAGTACACGAGCAATACGTGCAGCAGCGTCATCTGTACCATCACACACAATCACAACGCCTGAATGTTGAGAGAAGCCCATACCTACACCACCACCATGGTGTAAAGACACCCAAGTTGCTCCGCCTGCTGTATTTAACAATGCATTTAATAAAGGCCAGTCTGATACCGCGTCTGATCCATCTTGCATTGCTTCAGTTTCACGGTTTGGACTCGCAACTGAGCCTGAGTCTAAGTGGTCACGACCAATCACGACTGGTGCTGATAATTCACCACTACGAACCATTTCGTTAAAAGCTAAGCCAAGTTTTGCACGTAAGCCTAAACCAACCCAGCAAATACGAGCTGGTAAGCCTTGGAAGCTAATGCGTTCACGTGCCATGTCTAACCAGTGATGCAAATGTTCATCATCAGGAATTAACTCTTTAACTTTGGCATCTGTTTTATAAATGTCTTCTGGGTCACCAGAAAGCGCTGCCCAACGGAATGGACCAATACCACGGCAGAACAATGGACGGATATAAGCAGGAACAAAACCAGGGAAATCAAATGCGTTTTCTACGCCTTCTTCTTTCGCCATTTGACGAATGTTATTACCATAGTCAAAAGTTGGAACACCCATTTTTTGGAAATCGAGCATTGCTTGTACGTGCTTCGCCATTGACTGTTTTGCAGCTTTTACAACAGCTTCTGGTTCTGTTTTCGCACGTTCACGGTATTTATCCCAAGTCCAGCCTACTGGTAAGTAACCATTCAGTGGATCGTGTGCACTTGTTTGGTCTGTTACCATGTCTGGACGTACACCACGGCGCACAAGCTCAGGTAAAATTTCAGCGGCGTTACCATGAAGTGCAATTGAAATAACCTTACCTTCTTTTGTGTAACGATCGATACGCGCTAAAGCATCATCTAAATCAGTTGCTTGTTCATCTACATAACGGGTACGTAAACGGAAATCGATACTTGCTTGCTGACATTCGATGTTTAAAGAACACGCACCTGCAAGTGTTGCAGCTAAAGGTTGAGCGCCACCCATACCACCTAAACCGGCAGTTAATACCCAACGACCATTTAAATCACCGTTGTAGTGTTGGCGGCCTGCTTCAACGAAAGTTTCGTAAGTACCCTGCACAATGCCTTGGCTACCAATATAGATCCAAGAACCTGCTGTCATTTGACCGTACATTGCGAGTGCTTTTGCATCTAACTCGTTAAAGTGTTCCCAGTTTGCCCAGTGTGGTACAAGGTTTGAGTTTGCAATTAAAACGCGTGGTGCATCTTTATGAGTTTTAAATACACCTACTGGTTTACCTGATTGAACTAATAAAGTTTCATCAGTTTCAAGATTTTTTAAAGTATCTACAATTTTGTCGAAACATTCCCAGTTTCGTGCTGCACGGCCAATACCACCGTATACAACCAACTCTTTCGGGTTTTCTGCAACGTCCGGATCAAGGTTATTCATCAACATACGTAATGGCGCTTCAGTTAACCAACTTTTAGCCGTCAATTCAGTGCCGCGTGGCGCACGAATTTCTACATCACGAAATTTTGTTGTCGTTGTTGTTGTCACAGGCGGACTCCTTCCTTTGAGCTTACATCAGCAGAACATCACTTGTTTCTGCATTTGTATAGTAATGTATTAACTTGTATATACATCCATATACTACACAAATATTTTACGGCGTGAAGAGTCTTGCTCATATTTTTTTGCAAAAAATTAATAAGCCAATGAATTAAAATAATTTATTTTTATAAACCGCATAAAAAAAGCACATATCCTTTCACTAGACATGTGCTTTAAAAAAATAACTTATTTAGTTTTAACGTTGAATTAACTCAATAACATAACAATTTTTTGCCCAATTTTGAGGGAAATAAACTGAGGTAATCGCAGTGGTTTTCTCAATTTTTAAAGTCTCGTGAGCAGCAAGCAAAAAGGTTTTGTCCTCAATCGCTACTTCAGTGTCAGAACCACTATTAAAAATAAAAATCAGATCTGCCGAGCTTAAAAAAGTCTGTGCTTCTGTACCATTTACTCTCTGAAAACGGGCATGAAACTTTGCAGAATCATAAATTAGATTTAGATCTCGAATTGCACCGTCAACCAGTTCACTATGCACCTGACTTTCGCCATGGAAAGCAAAAATATCGCCCAGCTTAAATGACCTAGCAGGCAGATCATCGACATGTAATTCAATACCTTTCCCATCAAGTACACTAATAATTCGCTGCTTATTGGGAAAAATAGAAAATGGTCCCGAAGTTGTCACATCTGCCATCGAAATTCGCCAATCGAAATCAAGATCACCTAGGCTTCGCGCAATTTCCAAAGTATAGCCTGCACCATTTTTCCAAAGCATTTTTGTATATTGGTCTGCCTTGAGTACTTCAATCATTGCGTAAATTTGCCTTCGAGATAATAACGACTGCCAGGATAAGTCAGACGGGCACTAGAAATGAGTTGCTTATTGGACCATGTACGACGGCGAATGAGTAAACATGGTTCAGTTTTAGTGATTTTTAACCACTTACACTCTTGCGGAGATGCTAAAACGGCTTCAACAATGTGCTCGCCTTCTGTCACAGGTGCTTTCGCCATTAAGTATGCATTTGGAGTAATGGTTTTAAAATCTTGCTGTAGATAATCTGGAATGAGTGCTGCATCAACCAAACGATCTTCGACTTGAACGGGCACATCATTTTCATAATGTACAATAATTGAATGAAACAGCTTTTGCCCTTCACGAGTCTGCATTAATACACTTTGCTCTGCATTTGCATAAATTTGTTCTAAAATTAAAACTTCAGCATGGTGCTTATGGTTTCGTGCAACAATCTCTTCGGCAATATTATTAATTTGAAAAAGCGCAGTTCGGCCTTGCCCTTCAGCAACAAAAGAACCAACACCCTGTATACGTACCAATAAACCCTCAGTCGTTAACTCTCGTAGCGCACGGTTTACCGTCATGCGGCTGCAACCGAGTTGATTGACCAACTCGCTTTCAGAAGGAATTTTTTTATTTACAGCCCAAGAGCCTTCATAAATCTTTTGTGAAATCAGCTGTTTTACGCGTTGATATAAAGGAACTGGACTATCAGCTTCAATCGAAAGCTCAGCATGTTCTTGTTTTGATGTTCTGGGCATAACAAATACTCAAAAAGGCAGCAGGCAAAATCATATTTTAGTTGACATGCTATGTATATACAACCACATACAATATGTTAATTTATGAATTAAATAGATTTTAAAAAGTTTAAAAAATAAACATAGATCAACAAGAGCTAATTTAAAGTTTTATGTAGATAAATTCAAATATATAAAGGTTTTATCAATATTTATTTAATAATTATTTCTGCTATGCCTTTGCTCCATTCAAACATGAAAAAAGTATGATCCTTTTAGGTTTACGAAATGATGCTTAAAAATTTTATTTAAAATAACTGATCGATAGTATTCTTCTGCCACACAGTATATTAATAAAACTGGAAGCACATCGAATGCGTAATTATAAAATAGATATTCTTCGAGGAATCTCTATCCTTTTGGTTCTTTTACACCATTTTAATATTCCCTATAAACTTAAAGATACATGGTTAGGTTTTAATTTCTTAGGTGAAGCATTTAGCACAGTAATCGCAAGAAACGGAAATTATGGCGTGACCATGTTTTTTGTGATTTCGGGTTTCTTAATCACTCATCACACCTTAAAAAGAGACAAAAAATTCTCCGCAATTAACCTCAAGCATTTTTATATCCGGCGCACAGCTCGTATTTTACCGTGTCTGGTTTTACTCATCTTGAGCGTGAGTTTACTTGGTTCATTTGACTTAAAACCCTTTATAAACCAAGCCCCGAATGGAATTGAGGTTTCCTATCCCTTAACCATATTTGCAGCTTTAACCTTCTGGATGAACATCCTGATTATTAAATTCGGTTGGGTAAACTATGCTTTGGGCGTGTTGTGGTCGCTCTCTGTAGAAGAAGTTTTTTACTTTGTTTTTCCATTATTGTGCCTATTCACGCGTAGTAATAAGATCTTTATTGCTGTACTGATTGGAGTCATTTTATACGGACCTTATTTTAGGTCTCTCCATTTTGGAGAAGAAAGCGGCGCTTATTTATATCATTATTTTTCGAGCTTTGATGGTATAGCAATTGGCTGTTTAACTGCGATTTTTTCTCATAAATATCAGCCAAATTGGCCCTATAAAAAACCTCTTTCTTGGTTGATTATTTTGAGCATGGTCGCTCTTTATTTATATGCGCCAATTAAAGAAGTCAGTACATGGGGTATTAGCTTATTTGCTCTTGCCTCAGGTTTACTCATCTTGTGTTTTCAGCATCCTTCCGAAACGCAAGCAAAGAGTCTATTTACCAAAGTGATGGTCTGGTTGGGGCAAAGAAGTTACGAAACTTATTTGTTTCATCTGGTGGTGCTGGGCCTTATGAAGGTTGCTTTTTTTCCGGCTCAAACTGACTCTAGCATCAAAATTATGCTTTTAATTGCCTATCTCGTTCTGACTTTCATCATTAGCGCAGTAATTGAAAAATATTATTCGACACCGCTTAACAGCTACATTCGAAAGATTTTCATTAAAGACAAATCATAAAAATAAGCCCCTTTAAAATAGGGGCTTATTTAATTAAGCGATCAACATAGTTTCATCATCTTGCTTAAAAGGGTTAGACCAGCTCTGCCAAGCTTGTGGCCCTAAAGCCATTTCTTCATCACTTAATAAACAACGGTCTAAGCGTTCTATTAAGGCTTGCTCATCCATTTGCATACCAATTAAAACCAACTCCTGACGTGCATCGCCTGTTTGAGCATCCCAAACCTTTTTAATTTGTTCGATGCTGTCTAAGTCACTCGGCCAGTCTTCTTCGGCAACGGCTGCCCACCAATAGCCTGCTAAGCCGTGCCGAGCCATCGCACCCGCTTGTGACCATGAATAAGCCAATGTCGGTTCGGCAGCCAACCAGAAAAAGCCTTTGGAACGAACAACTCCCGGCCATTCAGCCTGTACCAAATCATAAAAACGCTCTGGATGAAAAGGTCGGCGCGCACGGTAAACAAAGCTACTGATTCCATACTCTTCGGTCTCTGGCGTATGTTCGCCACGCAATTCTTTTAACCATCCCGGCGCTTGTGCTGCCTCATCAAAATCGAATAGCTGTGTATTTAAAATTTTATCTAAAGCAATCTTTCCAAATTGAGCAATTTCAATTCGGGCACGTGGGTTTAAGGTTTTTAGAATTGCGGTGAGCTGCTCTTGCTGAGCCTGATCAATCAAGTCAATTTTATTCAGCACAATCACATCACAAAACTCGATCTGATCGATAAGAAGATCCACCACAGTTCGTTCATCCAGTTCACCCAGCGACTCTCCACGTTGCTGCAGTGAGTCCAGAGAGCTGTAATCTTTAAGAAAGTTAAAAGCATCGACTACCGTGACCATGGTGTCGAGTCGAGCAAACTCATTTAAAGAATTTCCATTTTCGTCTTCAAAAGTAAAAGTTTCTGCGACTGGCAACGGTTCTGAAATGCCTGTTGACTCAATCACCAATTGGTCAAATCGCCCTTCATCGGCTAAACGCCTAACTTCAACCAATAAATCTTCTCGTAGCGTACAGCAGATACAGCCATTACTCATTTCAACCAGCTTTTCATCTGTTCTTGAAAGCTCCGCCCCACCTTCGCGTACTAATGCCGCATCAATATTCACCTCAGACATATCATTCACAATCACGGCAATACGGCGACCTTCACGATTATTTAAAATATGGTTAAGTAACGTGGTCTTTCCTGCCCCCAAAAAACCAGATAAAACAGTGACAGGAAGTTTGGCAAATGAGTTGGCGATTGCAGTTCGCATGGCTTGTTCTCTTTGAATAATATTTAAAACTAATCATGACTAACCATTAAATATGGTCAGATGGCAGGTGTTTCTACTCTAAACCATATTAATGTTATGTTATAACATAACTATTGATCAAGTTTTTATTCCAGTTTTATTTAAGCCAATTCACTTAGTCTTTGAAAAATTTGCTTTTAAAAGCCCTGACACATTGACGTTTTATAGTGGTGATCGGGCCCCCACGCTCTAAAACCTTGGCTATCAATATGAATTTGTCCCGAGGCATACACCCCCAATCCCATCTTGAGTGCTTGCCCTTTGGTTGCCCAGAACTGACAAATTTTGGTTTTGCTTTGTTGAATATTGAACTGATCTAAGTCACTAGGCTGTTCCGGCCCAATTCGAAAATCCAGCGCTGCATTAAAGACATGTCGAGAAGCATCTGCCCCGCCAGCACAGCGGTTTAGAGATAAAGCTCGATAAACCGATGTCACTTCAAAATCGTTTATTACCCCATCGTTAACCAATGCTTTTAAGATGCTGAGTGTCGGAACGATATTGGACCAAATCTCGCGTGGAGGCACCGCATAGGGTTCAACTCCACATTTTTGCCAATCTCTGGCTGAACGTAATAACTCATGGTCTGGAATTAAAGTAGCAAGGCCATTTTTTTGCAGAAATTGCTTGTAAGCCTGTACAGATTGTCGATGCTCCCCTGTAGCTAACCATGCAATATAATCCTGAGGTTGTGGCTTTATTTTGCCGACTATCTTTGAAGGTTGAGGCAACTTGGACTGCGGTTGCAAAGGAATCGTTGGCTTGGGTGTCTGGGTACTACACGCTGTGAGGGATAATAAAAGTAAACCTAAATAACGCTTCATAAATATGCTCTATCTTCACCAATAATAGGAAAGATGCTCATCATTAAATTCAAGAAATGTTATATTATAACAATAATAAAATCTTTTACTTTCTGTTGCTAAATTTTAAAAATAAAAAAGGACGTATGAGATACGTCCTTTTATGGTTGAATCAATCTTACAAATCAGCTTCAAGTGCAGGCACAGGTTGCTCTGCTTTCAGCTTACGACGTTTAAATTGATAAGCCACCATTAAACATAGAATCCACCCAGGAATCATCATGACTGCAATACGCATGTCTGGTGTTAAAGACATTACCACTAAAATGCCCAACATAAACACGATGCAAAGATAGTTGCTAAATGGATACATAAAGCTTGGAAACTTTGTAGTTTGACCTTGGCTTTGCTTGTATTTACGGAATTTTAAATGTGTCCATGAAATCACAACCCAGTTAATCACAATCGCTGCGACAACCAACATCATGAGCAAACCAAATGCTTTTTCAGGGAAAATGTAATTTAACAGCACACATAAAATAGTCACCGCAGCAGAAAGAATCACTGCATTAGTTGGAATACCACGTTTATTAATGTGTGCAAATGCTTTTGGTGCATTACCTTGTTGTGCAAGACCCAATAGCATACGGCTACTGCAATAACTCGTCCCGTTATAAACTGAAACCGCAGCAGTCAAAATCACAAAGTTCAATAATGTTGCAATGCCTTGGCTATCTAAAGAAGCAAAGACCATCACAAATGGACTACCGCCTTCAGCCATCTGATTCCACGGGAATAGCGAGAATAAAACTAAAAGTGTCGCAATATAGAAAATCAAAATACGGTAGATAATTTGATTCACAGCTTTAGGTAAGGTTTTGTCCGGATCACGTGCTTCAGCCGCAGTAATACCAAAAAGTTCGATACCACCAAAAGCAAAAATAATAACCGCCATTGCCATCACTAAGCCTTCAACACCAAATGGGAAAAAGCCACCGAGTGCCCAAAGGTTGCTGATACTGGCTTGCGGACCGGCTGTACCAGTTGCTAGTAAATATGAACCAAACCCAATCATTGCCAGAATTGCCAAGATTTTGACAATAGAAAACCAAAATTCCATTTCGCCAAAAAACTTAACATGCAGCAAATTAATGCCGTTGATTAAGACAAAGAACGTTAAAGCTGATGCCCACGTTGGAATTTGCGGCCACCAATATTGAATATAAAGACCAATTGCGCTTAGTTCTGCCATACAAACAAGGACATTCAGTACCCAGTAATTCCATCCAGACATGAACCCAGCAAATGGTCCCCAATATTTGTAGGCAAAATGACTAAAAGACCCACTTACTGGCTCTTCAACTACCATCTCACCAAGCTGACGCATCATTAAAAAAGCAATAAATCCTGCAATTGCATAGCCAAGGATGACCGATGGACCTGCTAATTTAATCGATTGTGATATACCAAGAAAAAGCCCTGTGCCAATCGCCCCACCCAATGCAATAAGCTGGATGTGCCGATTACTCAAACCATGTTTCAGGTTTCCTTGCTCTTGTGCTGACATATGATTATTCTCATCCGTGTCACGTAATTTTTTTCCAATAAATTACGTATATCATAAATTAATCAAACTTTCATAGAGATTCATGAAAAAATAATTGCGTGACTTTTCTCAAGAACGCGAATGAAAACAGAAAATACAAGAAATGACAATTATTATGAAATGTGTAATTAAATTATGTATTGCGTAATTTGATGAATTCAGTATTATAGAGACATAAAGCAATTGGTTGTGCTCGGTCTATATCAAACTCATAAGACAAAAGATGATCTAAGCAAAGGTTAAAAACTTGTTGAGTAGCTCAGTCCTAGACCGAACTTTTATTTGTATAAGACCCGAGATAAAGACAAGGACGCGAAAATGGAACAAAAACTAAACTCTTTTATTGAAGTTTCACCTCAATCAGATTTCACTATTCATAATTTGCCTTATGGTATTTTTAGCAGAACTAGCGAAGGCGAGCGTCAAGTTGGTGTAGCTATTGGTGAGTGGGTTATTGATCTCGCTGCGCTTGAAAAGCACGGTCTTTTAAAACTTTCAAGCCACGACACCTACTTTAATCAACCGACCCTGAATAAATTTATTGAGTCTGGCAAAGCAAACTGGTCAAAAGTGCGTAAGACACTACAGTCTCTTCTCTCAGCTGATAATTTAACGCTTCAACAAAATGAAGCATTACGTCAGGAAGTATTGGTTAAACAAGACAGCGTTACTTTGCATTTACCTGTTCAAGTACCTGGTTACACCGATTTCTATTCTTCTAAAGAACATGCGACCAATGTGGGTTGTATGTTCCGCGACCCAAAAAATGCCTTGCTTCCAAACTGGACCGAATTACCTGTTGGTTATAACGGTCGTGCTAGCTCTGTTGTGGTCAGTGGCACTCAAGTCGTGCGCCCATCTGGACAAATTAAACTTCCAAATGAAGAACGCCCAGTTTTCTCAGCAACACGTAAACTCGATTTTGAACTTGAAACGGCGTTTATTGTGGGTAAACCAACGCAGCTCGGTCAGCCTATCGCTATTGAAGATGCTTGGGACCATATTTTTGGAATGGTATTACTCAATGACTGGTCAGCACGCGATATCCAGCAATGGGAATATGTTCCACTCGGCCCTTTTAACGCTAAAACTTTTGCCAGTTCGATTTCACCTTGGGTCGTGACGCTTGAAGCACTTGAACCATTCAAAGTTCAAGGTCCGAAACAAGAACCGAAACCTTTAGCTTATTTACAAGAAAATATCGCGAATAGTTACGACATTAATTTGAGTGTTGAAATTCAAACGCCGAAATCGACACAAACTGACGTGATCTGTAAAACCAATTTTAAATATATGTATTGGTCTATGTCTCAACAGCTCACCCACCATACCATTGCTGGTTGTAATGTTCAGGTTGGTGACTTAATGGGTTCAGGAACAATTTCCGGTTCTACACCAGATTCGTATGGTAGCTTGCTTGAGCTTACATGGAACACCACCAAGCCTTTAACACTTGCGAATGGCGAAACTCGTGGTTTCTTGCAAGACGGCGATACGCTCATTATGAAAGGCCACTGTGAGAAAAATGGTATTCGCATTGGCTTTGGTGAAGTGAAAAATACAGTTCTTCCTGCATTAACTTTCAATTTTGCAGAGACTTCGGAGCCTGACTATGAAGCTGTATAGTTACTTTCGTAGCTCTGCAGCCTACAGAGTACGGATTAGTCTAAACATTAAAGGTTTAGCTTATGAAACTGTTCCCGTACATCTAGTAAAAAACGAACAGCAAAGCGAAGACTATTTAAAGTTAAACCCTAGTGCTCTGGTCCCGATTTTAATTGACGGCGATTTAACCTTGTCTCAATCGTTAAGTATTTTGGAATATCTGGATGAGCAATATCCAGAAACCAAATTACTTCCAAGTAATGTGCAAGAGAGAGCCAAAATCCGTGCTTTTTCCCAAGCCATCGCTTGCGATATTCACCCGTTGAACAACTTACGTGTACTGAAATATTTAAAAAATGACTTAAATGTTTCAGACGAGCAGAAAAATTATTGGTATCAACACTGGATTATTGAAGGCTTTCAAAATCTTGAACAGTTACTTCAAGATTCAAACGGACAATTTTGCTTTGGGCATCAAGCAACAATTGCCGATTGCTGTTTGATTCCACAGGTCTACAACGCGAAACGTTTCAAGATTGATTTATCTGCGTTTCCAAAAATTGAATCGATTTATCACCATTGTTTGTCTATCCCAGCCTTCTATAACGCGGCGCCAGAACAACAACCAGATTGGGAATAGTAAAAAGGAGTTTTAATATGACATTTGCCATTAAAAAAATACATCACGTTGCATATCGTTGTAAGGATGCGAAAGAGACCGTTGAGTGGTATAAAAAAATGCTCAACATGGACTTCATTTTAGCTTTTGCTGAAGACCATGTACCTTCAACTAAAGCTTTTGACCCATATATGCATTTATTCCTAGATGCAGGTCAAGGCAACGTTTTGGCATTTTTTGAATTGCCGACTCAACCAGAAATGGGCCGAGATGAAAATACGCCTCAATGGGTACAGCATATTGCTTTTGAAGTCGAAGATGTAAATGCGCTGATGGCTGCGAAGCAACATTTAGAAGAAAATGGTGTGAAAGTTTTGGGTGTAACCAATCATGGTATTTTCCACTCAATTTATTTCTTTGACCCAAATGGCCACCGTTTAGAACTTACCTATAACGATGTGCGCGCTGAAGAAAAAATTGCAAAAATTACTGAAGAAATGAAAGCAGAAATGCTTGAGGAATGGAGCAAAACTAAACGCGCTCCTCACCATACACATTTCTTGCATGAAGAAGAGTTAGGAACCTAATTTTAAAAGAGCGATCTAAAAAGTCGGCATTGATTAGAATTGTTTGAATGAACTGTTCTGTATCAATGCCGATTTATATTATTTAAAGCTGCTAAATTTCTAGAAATTTGCGCTACAAATGAGAGTATGGTGATTTTAGAAAATTGTTGATTATTAAACATGCCAATTTCGCTAATAGAAAAAGGTGATTTCTATTTCTCACTAGGCTCAGGCATGATGTAAAACGCAGCAATTTCAATTTATGTTTTGAACATCACTGTTTAACAACTGAAGTAACTTTATTAAGGGTATTTAAATGATTGAAGAAAAAGTATCTGGGGGGGTTCAATCACTTGAAGTCGGTTTATCTGTACTAAATGCCCTTTTAGAGCACAATCAACCTATTATTCTCAAAGACCTATCCAGTAAGCTAGAAATGCATCCTGCGAAGGTACACCGCTATCTTGTTAGTCTTATTCGCATGGAATATGCAAAACAGCTTGATGATGGGCAATATGCTTTAGGTGATCAGGCATGGCGCTTAGGTCTAAACTGTGTTCAGCATAGCGACACACTACAGCTGGTACAGCATTTAATTTACGACCTACAAAACAAAATTGGTTGCGGTATACAAATTAGTAAATGGTCGCCTAAAGGCCCTGTGGTGGTTCAATCGATTGAATCAAACCACCCTATTTCGATTGTCACTAAAGTCGGCTCAATTATGCCTTTAGTCAATTCTGCTGCTGGACGTTTATTTGCTTCTTATCTTCCAGAGCATTTTGTTCGTCCCTTAATGGAAACAGAATGGCAAAAGCATCAAGAGCTTGGTCTTAACATTGCGCCACAAAACTGGCACGCGTTTACAGAGCTTAAAGAAACGATTCGCCAGCAAGAAATGTCAGCAGCGAAAGGTGATTTACTAACAGGAATTAATGCAGTGGGTTTACCTGTGTTTAACTCAAATCAAAGTATTGAATTTTGTATTGTCGCACTGGATAGTGAAATGTTTTTGCCAGTCGACCCTCACAGTAAAACGATTGAAATCCTAAAAAATGAAGTGAAGCTCATTAATCAATATATTAAAAGTCGCTAATCAATAGCCATAAAAAAACCAAGAGATCAAACTCTTGGTTTTTTTAGATGAGAAACAAAGCTCAGCTTATTTAGTTTCTAGAACACCACGGCGAATCTGGTCACGTTCAATCGACTCAAATAATGCCTTGAAGTTACCTTCACCAAAACCATCATCATCTTTACGTTGAATAAATTCAAAGAAGACTGGACCAATCATGTTTTCAGAGAAAATTTGCAATAACAGTTTCTTCTGACCATCTTTGGTATTACCGTCTAGCAAAATACCACGCTGTTTTAACTCGTCAGTCGGCTCACCATGCTCAGGTAAACGCTCTGGTAGCATTTCATAATACGTATTTGGCGGTGGTGTCATAAATTTCAGACCAAGGCTTTTTAACTTATCCCAAGTCGAAATTAAGTCATCACAAATAAACGCGATATGCTGAATCCCTTCGCCATTAAAGTCAGACAGGAACTCTGCAATTTGGCCGTTTCCTTTGTCCGAATCTTCATTTAATGGAATACGAATCATGCCGTCTGGCGCTGTTAATGCTTTAGACGTTAAGCCTGTATATTCGCCTTTAATATCAAAGTAGCGAATTTCTTGGAAGTTAAAGATTTTTTCATAGAAGTTTGCCCAATACTCCATACGGCCTTTGTAGACGTTATGAGTTAAATGGTCAATCTCGTTTAAACCTGCACCTACTGGGTGTCTTTGAGCATCATCAAAGAACGTAAAGTCGTTTTCATAAATATCGCGGTCAACTAAAAAGATTGGCATGCCACCAATACCTTTAATTGCCGGAATGTTGAGCTCCATTGGCCCAACTTTTGAATACATTGGTTCAGCACCAAGTTCTACGGCTTTCTGGAAAGCTTTTGCTGCATCACGTGTTTTAAAGCCCATCGCACAAGCAGATGGACCATGTTCATTAAAGAAGAATGAAGCATAAGATTCTGGCTGATAATTCAGGATAATATTGATATTTCCTTGACGCCATAAGTACGCTTCTTTCGATTTATGCTTGGCTACTTTTGAAAAGCCGATTGTTTCAAAAACTGGATCTAATTCATTTTCTTTTGAAACAAACTCAATAAATGCAAAACCGCATAATTCTAATGGGTTCTCTAAAATATCCATCTAGTTTCCCTCTGGTGATTACCTGTTCCGTTTATCTCTATTGCTGATCAATTCAGCTCCTTTCTCTATAGAATACGTATTTATTGGGTAGGTCTTTGAACCGTCAAAATGCCTTAACCCAACGCATCCTATGAGAAAAAAACGAATCACTAAAACGAAGATATGATGAGCGTGAAGCTTTTGATGATTAATTCCCGTTCCATTTGGTGTTTATTTTCCATACACACTGTCCTTTCTTATCTAAAAGTACGATTGAGATTTTTCACTAAACCCTTAAAAATCGTCTTTTCCTAAAAATCATTTATAGATTTATGGAGACCAACATCCTTGTTGGATCTCCAATGGCCATTTACCTTAAAACAGATGCTACTAAAAACAATTAAATTATGCAATACATAACTTAATTATGAATTGCATAATTTTGGTAATCTTTTAATTTGTGTGTTTTTAAAATGAATTGTCATATTCCATATTCTGTTTATGATTCTTAATCTTCAAAAATCTCACCTGCTTTGAGTTTGGAAAACTATGCTTCTAGTCAGCGCATGTTTAATTGGCGAACCTGTTCGTTATGACGGTAAATCTTGCCTAAATATTTTACTTAAGCAGCTGTTACTCAATAAAAAAGCTCATGCTCTTTGTCCAGAGTTATTAGGTGGTTTTACCACTCCGCGCTTACCCGCAGAAATTGTTGGGGGAACAGGACAAGATGTGCTAGATGGCAAAGCAAAAATTACCGATTCATCTGGTTTAGATGTAACAGACTTATATTTAAAAGGTGCACACCGCACTTTAGAAATTGCACAGCAAATAAAAGCAAGCTGTGTGGTTTTAAAAGAAAATAGTCCCTCTTGTGGTAGTCAAAAAATTTATAACGGGACTTTTCAAGGCGAAAAAATTGTTGGAACTGGAATCACCACGGCACTTTTACAGCGCCATGGTTTTGAGGTGATTTCTGAAAACGAGATTGAAGATTGGTTAGCAACCCATCCTCTTTAATGGTTGTCTGCTCACTCAAAACCCTCTTAATTGTTTTCTAAAATGGAAACAGGTGGCACTCAGTAGACAAGCCACTAAATAACTTATGGCTGCCATCCACCAAAAACCATAAACTCCCATTGCAGAAATCGAGATATCCTGCCAATGCAGCCCTTTATAGGCCACCCACCAACCACCGCCCAATCCGCAAGCCAGCACTACGACCAAGAAAATTAGCATCGGTAAAATCGACACATCCCAACAGCGTAACAAAGAGGTCAATAACGCCATTAAGCCATCTAGAAAATGAAACATACAGACAATCAACAACAAGGATGCAGCCAAAATCTGCACGGCCAAATCATCTGAATAGAACTTAACAATTAAGTCCCGCTCCAACCATAAACACAGAGACAGACTGCCACTCACTGCCATAATCACCCATATACTTTGTGTGGCAATTTTATCTGCTTCTTCCATGTTCCCGCTGCCCATAGATCGTGACACCAAAATGCTATAAGCCGAGGCAATTGATGACGGGATAATAAACATGAACCCGCTGGTGCTCGCGACAATTTGATGGGCTGCTGACACCACACTTCCAAAAGGCAAAATCAGAATAGCAACCGAACAAAATGCAACGACGTCCATCAACGCTATGATTGCTGTCGGTATCCCTATTTTTAAAATCATATGTAGACTTTGGCGACTATCTTCAGGTGACAGTTCTGGATGTTCCATAAAGATGTATCTTTTCTCCAGAAAAAATAGGTAATACACAGCCAGCATAAACCACCGTACAATGAGAGTGGCTAACAAAGCCCCTATCGCACCGAGGGGCGGAATTGAAAATAAAGCGACACCATAAATTAAAAGATAGGACAAAATAATTTTAAGAATGAAGAAAATGCTATCTGATAGTAAAACCTTATGCGCATTTTCAGTGACCTGAGACAAAGCTGTAAATAAACGCATGAGTAAATGCGCAGGTAAAATAAATACCAAAGCCCAAATACAGTTTTTAGTAATTGAAATGACATGTTCAGATGCACCAAACAATTTTGGTAAATCACGGAACAAATAAAGCAAGCCAATACTAATCAATGCCGAACATAACATCAGCCAGATGCCTTGAATAAAAATCTGACGAATACGTGGTATATCATGACAACCATAAGCTTCTGAGAGCTTGAGCATCACACCTTGCAAAATCCCCATACCAATGACATAAATCACTGTATATAAAGATAAGGTCACCGATAATGCGGCTACATGGTCATTACTAAAATGCCCTACATAAGCAATATCAATCAATCCACTTAAAACTAGAATTAAATTGCTTGAGAGCATGGGAATAAATAATTTAAAAATCTGGTTCATCTAGGAAATACCTTATTTTTCTTTGCGAGTTATATTCATATTCACGTTATTTTTAGTGCATCAATTAAAAGCAAAAGACATACCAGTTCTAAATTCAGCTCCCATAAAATTTGTTTTAAATGAAAAGACCAAACGATTCGTTTGGTCTTCTTTTCTAATGAATGTTTTTCTACAGTTATTCTTGTTTGTGTTTACTTGCCCAATAAGTCGCAAGCGCAGGACCAGAAATATTATGCCAAAGGCTGAAAATCGCACTTGGCACTGCTGTAATCGGGGAAGCCGCAAAATGTACCGCTGCAAGAGCAACACCTAAACCTGAGTTTTGCATACCTACCTCAACAGCAATTGCTTTACTGTCCGCATACGGTAATTTAAAGAAACGTGCTGCTGCAAACCCTAACAAATATCCAAGCCCATTATGTAAGATCACTACGGCTAAAATGAGTAAACCCGACTGTAGAATAGCCGCTTTACTGCCCCCAATAATGGCTGCCACAATTGCTACAATTGCAATCACTGAAACTAACGGCATGACTTGAATATAGGACTCGACCTGTCGCTTGAGCCATGTTCTTAAAATCAGACCAACGACAATAGGAAGCAGTACTACCTGTAAAATTGAAACGAACATAGAAGCTGCATCAATTTTTAACCATTGGCTGGCAAGCAGATAGAAAATAGCAGGTGTTAACACGGGAGCTAAAAGCGTTGAAACTGAAGTGCAGGCCACCGATAAAGCCACATTGCCTTTAGCCATATAGGTAATGACATTCGAAGCCGTTCCACCCGGGCAACACCCCACTAAAATGACTCCAACCGCGATTTCAGGAGGGAGCTGAAATAATTTACATAAGACAAATGCTAAACCCGGCATGACCACAAACTGTGCCACTACCCCAATCAACACCGCTTTAGGACTTTGTAGCACACCTTTAAAGTCGTCTATGGTCATGGTCATTCCCATGCCAAGCATAATAATGCCCAGAATCCATGGAATATAAGCTTTTAGCCAGACAAAAAATTCAGGCTGCCATAGCGCCAATGCTGCAAAAACAATCACCCATAGGGCAAAAGTTTTTTGAATAAATTGGGTAAAGCGCAGTAATGCTGACATACTTTCGTTCCCTAAAAATTAAAATACTAGAGCAATAGACTTAGCGCTCACTCAACAGATTTGTAGACTGAATACGGACAACCCCTTGTTGCTGCATGGTTTGCCATGCCTGTTCTAACGAACCATTTAAATCAATACCTTTACAAGCATCTTCAACCACTAAAGTTTTAAAACCTTGTTTGATTGCATCTAAAGCAGTCCATGCCACACAAAAGTCGGTCGCAATTCCAACCACATACACCGTATCAATGCCACGCTCTTTTAAGTAACCCGTTAAACCAGTCATTGTAGACTGATCTGCTTCCATAAAAGCCGAGTAGCTATCAATATGAGCATGAAAGCCTTTTCGAATAATGAGTTGAGCTTTCGGAATATTTAAATCAGGATGGAAATCGGCATCTTTGGTGCCTTGTACACAATGTTTAGGCCAAAGCACCTGCGGTCCATAGGCAAGTTCAATGGTTTCAAATGGCTGCTTGCCCGAATGATTTTGTGCAAAAGATATATGATTATCTGGGTGCCAATCTTGCGTCAGAACAACATTTTCAAAACAATCAGCAAGTTGGTTAATCGTTGGAATAATTGTATCGGCGTCAGCAACTGCTAAATTTCCACCCGGTGTAAAGCCATTTTGTACATCAACTACGATTAAAGCCGCATTTTGTGGTTGTTTATTCATTTTCATGTCATCTTCAATCCCAACAGGGAAAATTGCATTCTATCTTGCCATAAAAAAAGCCAATATTAAGTAAGGCTCAGTTGAATCAAGCTGTATTGTTATATTTACGAACCCTTCTCACCCCTGCAATACGAATGCATCCTATCTTTTCCTCAAGTTTACATAGCGATTATCCGTTAGGCGTATTGTTCTTATGCGTCTGATCAGTCATAATTTGCATAATTGTCATTCAACAATCTGTTATTGTTAGAACTGGACAATCAAAATACTGCAACCATCCCACATTTTGTTTTTCTTACCTCAGATTCGGATGGATAAATAGGATATTTTTAAAAATGACTCAGCAAGCACAGACCATTCAAGGCTCAATCGTCGCAATCGTCACACCAATGTTGAAAGATGGTGGTGTAGATTGGAAGGGTCTTGAGAAGCTGGTTGAGTGGCACATAGAACAAGGTACAAACAGTATTGTAGCCGTCGGTACTACCGGCGAAGCCTCAACATTGAGCATGGAAGAGCACACACAGGTTATTAAAGAAATTATTCGTGTAGCCAATAAACGTATTCCAATTATTGCCGGTACTGGTGCAAACTCAACCCGTGAAGCAATCGAATTAACTAAAGCTGCTAAAGATCTTGGCGCAGATGCAGCCTTACTTGTTACGCCATATTATAATAAGCCAACTCAAGAAGGCCTCTACCAACACTATAAAGCGATTGCTGAAGCCGTAGAATTACCACTTATTCTTTATAACGTACCTGGCCGTACGGGTGTAGATCTTGCAAACGATACAGCTGTACGTTTAGCAGAGATCCCTAATATTGTCGGTATTAAAGACGCAACAGGTGACGTACCTCGTGGTAAAGCTTTAATCGACGCATTAGACGGCAAGATGGCTGTGTATTCAGGTGATGATGAAACTGCATGGGAACTTATGCTTCTTGGTGCAGACGGCAATATCTCTGTTACAGCAAATGTTGCACCTAAAGCCATGAGCGAAGTATGTGCTGTTGCGATTGCCAAAGATGAACAACAAGCGAAGACGATTAACAATAAGATTGCAAATTTACACAATATTCTATTTTGCGAATCAAACCCAATTCCTGTGAAATGGGCACTACATGAGATGGGACTGATTGATACTGGTATTCGTTTACCACTCACTCCTCTCGCTGAGCAATATCGCGAACCTCTCCGCAATGCCCTAAACGATGCGGGAATTATTTAATAAGAGCAATTTATGATGCAATTACGTCTTGGTTTAGTCCTTGCAGTTTCAGCCTTAAGTTTAGTTGGTTGTGGTCGCTTCGCAATTAATAATCATTCTTTAGATTATAAAAATGCCAAGCAACTTGCCCCGCTTGAGTATCCTGCAGATGCAACTGTACGACCAGCGACACCTTTGTATCCTGCACCAACTGTTGACCAGCTCGCTATTGAGCACGCGCCGAAGTTTGAAAACCAGCGTGGTAACCGTTTTGCATTGCCACGTCCGGAACAAACACAGAATGGCAATGCAACAGCAGATGCATCTGCTCAAACGACGACTGCGCTTGGACGCCCTCAGCTTGTGACCGACGGTAATAAAAACCCATTGTTAAAAATTGATGGGAATACGACCGAGATCTGGCAATACACCAAAGCAACATTAAGCACTTTAAATTACAACATCATCGCTCAAGGCAGTAATCAGGCGACGATTAAAGTAAATGACAATACTTATGTGCTTAAACTCACTGGTGTTGGTTCAAGTCATACTCTTGCTCTATTTAATGTAGACAACTCTTTTGCAAGCCCAGATGTGGCTGCTGAAGTGTTAAACCAGATTTACCAAAATTGGCCAGCCTAGTCGTTTACTAGGCATTTTTTTTAAAAAGGTTCCCTCATGTTAAAACAAACCTTGCTCTATACTGGTAAAGCAAAATCTGTATATGAAACAGACAATGCCGACCATCTGATTTTAGTCTTTCGTGATGATGCCTCTGCGTTCAACGGCGAAAAAATCGAACAGCTAGATCGTAAAGGCAAGGTGAACAACCTTTTTAACGCCTTCATTATGGAAAAACTTGCTGCTGCGGGTATTGAAACGCATTTTGAAAAATTGCTTTCTCCAACTGAAGTGCTTGTTAAAAAACTTCAAATGATTCCTGTTGAATGTGTAATTCGTAACTACGCAGCTGGTTCTCTATGCCGTCGTTTAGGTGTAGAAGAAGGTAAAGAGTTAACTCCTCCTACATTTGAATTGTTCTATAAAGATGACGGTCTAGGCGACCCAATGGTTAACGAATCTCAAGCGATTGCTTTAGGTTGGGCGACTGCTGAACAATTAGAGCAAATGAAAGTGTTAACTTACCAAGTAAACGATGTATTAAAAGCATTATTTGCTGAAGGCAACATGATTTTGGTGGACTTCAAGCTTGAATTCGGTGTTTTCCATGACCGTATCGTGCTTGGTGATGAGTTCTCTCCAGACGGTTGCCGTCTATGGGATAAAGACTCTAAGAAGAAACTCGACAAAGACCGTTTCCGTCAAGGTTTAGGCGGTGTTGTTGAAGCTTATGAAGAAGTTGCTGCTCGTTTAGGCGTAGATTTATCTGCTCTCTAATCGTTCAAACTTCATGAAAAACCGGGTCTTAGCCCGGTTTTTTTACATTAGGTACTTTAGAAAATAAATAATGTAGACAGATTTGTCTATTAAAATAAATTAGCACTTGCACAAACCTAAATTTAAACACTAAAATCTAAAAAAACATTAAGCACTTCACAATAATTAAATTTAAAACCAGGGTAGACCTATGGAAATATCTAAGCTTGAAAAGAGATTAATGAATCATCCAATCCATTTTGGTGAAAATCCTTTGGTGTTATTAACGAACTTTAGCAGCTCAGCCTTAAAACAAGGCTGGACTCAGGCAGAAGTTGAATCAGTAATTTCCAAGGCTTCTCATGGCGCTTATTCGCACCTTGAGAGCCTACACCTTTAGCTAGTATGGCTGAATAATTTGCTGCAAGCGCCCACTTTCCACCTCATGTTTATTTCTTGCAGACTCATAGCTTCCCTTTAATTCAGGCGGCAAATCGTCTTGTAGCACAAAGTGCTCTCAATCTTCCTTTGTATCTGGGTTGATTGCTCTTATTCATGCATTATTTTTGCTTCTTTTCTGCCACCGTATCATTCAAGTTATAAAAAGACACACAAAGCTGTTAGGAATAGACTGGATTTATCCTGAACACTGCCTTAACAATAAATAAAAATTAGAAATATAAAATATTTATTCAGTGAGGAGTAACCCTGATGGATCATAAAATAGAGGAAGAAAAAGTCGATCAAACCTTAAGTTGGCGTGAAAAAATAGCGGTTGAAGAACATGAGAAGCTGTCACCCCGTCTGGTCTATGAAATTATCCGTCGTGATGGTGCCGAGGAACTGGATCGCCCGACGGCTGCGCTGATCTTTTCAGGGGTTGCGGCAGGTTTGGTCATCAGTTTTTCATTTGTATTTAAAGCGATTATTGCTTCTTATCTCCCGACTGATGCGATATGGACCGATTTAATCACCAATATCGGTTATACCATTGGGTTCCTGATCGCAATTTTGGGTCACATGCAACTCTTTACCGAGAATACCATCACCACAGTTGTACCTTTATTCAAGCCCTTTACCTTCGATAAATTACGAGCAGTAGGCCGCTTATGGGGAATTGTGATCCTATGCAATGTAATTGGAACAGGTTTAGCGAGTTTATTTTTCCTAACTACTCACCTGTTTACTCCCGGTATTGACCAAGCACTCGATGAGCTAGCCCATCATGTTGCTTCCTTTTCTGCGACCCAGAATATGCTCAAAGGTATTATGTCTGGGCTGTTAATTGCAGCATTGGTCTGGATGTTACCTTCAGTCAGTAATAAATTTCTGCTCATCTTTTTCATGACTTATCTGATAGGACTAGGTGACTTTACCCATGTAGTAGTTGGCTCTACCGAAATGTCCTATCTCGTCTGGCAAGGAGAGGCTTCCATTAATGAATATCTGTTTACTTTTCTAGTCCCAACCACCATTGGCAATATTATTGGTGGTACAGGCGTGTTCACGCTACTGATTTATGGTCAGGTGACTGAAGAGCTGGAACAGCATGATCATCGTTAGGTATAGCTTGATGCAACGAATAGGTTATTACTGTTCTTGCTGCCATCTACGTTGTTGCAAGCGCTCACCTTCAACTTCACGCTTGTTTCTCGCAGACTCGTAGAGTTTGGTTCCCTTTAACTCAGGCGGCAAATAGTCTTGCAGCACAAAGTGCTCTGGGTAATCGTGAGGATAGAGATAATTAATTCCATAGCCTTGCTGTTTCATAAGCTTGGTCGGCGCATTTCTTAAATGTAAAGGCACAGGTAAATTTGCAGTTTTATCAGCAAGTTCCAAGGCCTTATTAATCGCTAAATAGGTACTATTACTTTTTGCACTTGTTGCTAAATAAACCGCCGTTTGGCCCAGAATAATTCGAGCCTCAGGCATACCAACAGCTTGGACAGAACGGAAGCATTCACCTGCAAGTAATAATGCATTTGGGTTAGAGTTTCCAATGTCTTCAGAGGCTGCAATGAGCATACGTCTTGCGATAAAAACCGGATCTTCTCCGCCTTTGAGCATACGTGCCATCCAATACAGGGTTGCATCTGGATCACTGCCACGAATCGATTTAATGAATGCAGAAACTAAATCATAATGCTGCTCGCCAGATTTGTCATAACGTGCAATATTTTGCTGCGCTACTTTCACCACAACCGCATTAGTAATCGTGTTTTCAATCTCTGGTTCAAATGTACTGGCAATCAGGTCAAGTAAATTAAGCGCTTTACGGGCATCACCAGCAGCGAATTGAATGAGAGCATCGTATTCTTCAATATGAATATAGCGTTCTTTTAAAAATTTATCGGCTTGAAGTGCATTGTTAATAAGAGTCTGGATCGCCTCACTGTCTAGACTGTTTAAGGTATAAACCTGACAACGTGATAAAAGCGCACTGTTGACCTCAAAAGATGGGTTTTCGGTGGTCGCTCCGACTAAGGTAATTTTACCTTTTTCAACGGCACCCAATAAAGCATCTTGCTGCGATTTATTAAAACGATGAATTTCATCAATAAAAACCACAGGTGTTAGTAAATCACCACTTTCTGCAATGACTTCACGTAATTCTTTTACACCCGTATTCAGCGCAGATAAGCTCACAAATGGGCGGTCTATCGCCTGAGCTAACAGCAAAGCAATTGTGGTTTTACCAACTCCCGGTGGTCCCCAAAAAATAATAGAAGGTAAATGACCCTGATCAATCATTTGACGCAGTGGTGCATTCTCACCTAATAAATGATCTTGCCCAATAATTTCAGACAAGTCTCTCGGGCGTAGGCGTTCGGGAAGTGGAATATGGGTGTCTGACATTTCAAATAGCTTTATCGTCTTTTATCTATAGTCTATTGTGTCTCACAGAAATCTACAATTTTAATCTATGAGACACGGCCTTTATTTACAGGCGGTTTTATCGCCTTAAGATGCTTTCTTAGTCAGCTTAAGTAAGCGCGCCTTTGAACCATCTTCAATGATCCAAATCGAACCATCTTGTGCTTCATGCAAACCACGAATACGTTGCTTCATATCTAGTCTTTGCACTTCTTTCACAGGTTTATGCTGTAAATCCACAACAATAATCGCTTCGGAAGATAACCCTCCAATTAAAGCCTTATTTTGCCATGCAGAAAATTGTTGTCCGCGATAAATGATCAAGCTCGATGGAGAGATTACAGGAGTCCAGTCAATTTCAGGTGCTTTAAATTCTGGACGAGTGTGATGATCTGGAATTGGCAGACCTGAATAATGGTCTCCATTTGAAACGACTGGATAACCATAATTTTCACCTTTTGTGATGATATTAAGCTCATCACCACCTTTCGGGCCCATTTCAACCACCCATAGTTGCCCTTGAGGGTCAAATGCCATGCCTAACGGATTACGGTGTCCAAGCGACCATATTTCAGCAGTTACCCCGCCTTGCTGATAAAAAGGGTTACCTACAGATGCGGAGCCGTCATCATTTAAACGCAAGATTTTACCCAAGTTACTTTTCATGTCTTGGGCAGGGTCAAACTTTTGTCGTTCACCTGAACTCACCCAAAGTTTTCCATCGGCCCCGAAAACCATGCGATGCCCATAATGGCCTTGACCTGAAACTTTGGGTACTTGCTGCCAAATCTGCTTCACATCTGTAAGTTTTGGTTGATTGGGGTTGGATAAATCTAATTTCGCACGTGAAATGACTGCTCCATACCCACCTTGCCCTTTTATTGCATAACTTAGGTAAATCCAGTGATTCTTCGCAAAGTTCGGATGTAAAGCTACATCACCTAAACCGCCTTGCCCGCCATAACTCACTGTAGGTATTCCTGAAACATCCAGCATTTGTTTATTTTTAGGATTAAAAATTTTTAATTTACCTTGGCGCTCCGTCACTAACAAACGCTGATCTGGCAAACTTGTTATTGCCCAAGGTTCATCAAAATGTGCAACAGTTTCAACCTGATAAGATTGTTTGACTGAATTAGACTGTTCTGTTTTAGCAGAGGTTGTTTTTTCAAGGTTTTTTGAATTGGTATTATTAGAGCCACAAGCCATTAAGAAAAAAAAGCTACTACATAATAAGGGGGCTGCTAGTCGTCTCATCATTTTTATCTCCTTTTGTCTTTATTGTTATATAACGGAGATGAGCAAAAAATTTACGCTAAAAGTGTTACGTTATTATACGCTGTAATTAAAAATGCTTATGCAGATCTGTTTAACGTACCCAACGTACAACATAATCTTCAAGATCATCTTCATGGACATCAACTTCAGAAATACAACGTCCTGCAACCGACTTTTTCGCATTCATCACGCTTTGTCGAGAACCCGTATTTAAATAGTGCCAAGAGGGTAAATTTTTACCTTCATTCAAACGTTTATAAGCACAGCTTGATGGCAACCAGTGAATTGTTTTTAAAGACTCTACCGTTAATTGTAAGCAGTCAGGCACTTGTTGCTGACGATTAGAATAGTCCGAGCAACGACCCGTACTGCAATCGAGCAGCTTGCAAGCCACTTTGGTGTACGCGACTTCATGCGTATCTTCATCTTCTAGCTTTACCAGACAGCACAAACCACACCCATCACACAAAGCTTCCCACTCAATTTGAGTCAGTTGCTCTAGCGGATAGTTTTTCCAAAACAATGGACGAAGTGAGGTCTCGGTAGACATAAGTTTTCAACGGCTGAACAGATAAAGCAATGCATCAGTATAACATTGAAGTGCCCTATCTTAAGAAAAGAAGCTTTATTTTTAGCATCACAAAATGATTGTTTAATATACATTTCAACCACATAAACGACACATTCAGTGTAAAAAACACCCTATATAGTTAAAGGACAATGAAAAATAAGTAGGAGGACAGCATATGTTCCGTTGGGCAATAATTTTTGCAGTGATTGCACTCATAGCCAGTCTATTAGGGTTTGGTGGTGTTGCAGGGTTATCTAAAGACTTTGCCGTGATTTTATTAGTTATAGCTGTAATTCTTGCTGTAATTGGGTTCATTTCGCGAGGCAGGACTTAATTTAATCATGACCATATATAAAAAAGAAGGAACCAGTTTCCTTCTTTTTTTATTGCAATAAACTTTCTAACTTTTTCTTTTGATGTAGATTCTTACATAGTTATTTATATTACTTTATTTTTTTATGCTTTAATCAAGCGTGTTTAAATCTCTTTAAATTTCAGGATTAAGGTTATGAGTACAGCAATTAAAACCCGTGAAATTCAATATACTGCACCAGATGGCAGCCATTTAATTGGTTACTTTGCTGCTCCAGATAGTGAAACACCTGTTGCGGGTGTGATTGTTGCTCCTGAATGGTGGGGACGTAACGAATATACCGAACAACGTGCGCGTGAGCTTGCTGAACATGGTTATGCTGCGCTTGCAATTGACATGTACGGTGATAAAAAAGTCACAACTACTGCAGCTCAAGCCTATGAATGGATGATGCAGACATTTGAAGAATTAGACACCGTCACTACTCGTGCAAATGCTGGACTTCAAACTCTTGCAGCCCAACCAGAAGTAAACGGTGAAAAACTTGCAGTTGTTGGCTTTTGTTATGGCGGGAAAGTGGTATTGGACCTTGCTCGCTCAGGTGCTCCCCTAAAAGCAGTTGCAACCTTCCATGGTACGCTAACACCTAAGGCACCTGCTCAAAAAGGCAACATTCAAGGTGAAATTTTAGTTCTTCATGGTGAATTAGACAGTATGGTCACCTTAGAAGATGTTGCTAATTTTGAAAAAGAGATGCAAGCTGCTGAGGTGAAACATGAGGTAGTGGTTTTAGAAGGTGCTAAACATGGCTTTAGTAACCCGCTTGCAGATGAAAGAGCTAAAGCGAACGGTGTAGACCTTGGCTACAATAGCGAAGCGGAAAAACAAGGCCTTGCTAAAATGTACGCTTTATTAGAACGTACTTTAAAATAAAAGAAGCGAATTTGGAGCAAATTGTTTATTTGCATTTGCTCCCTTAAATGTTTATGACTTTGCAATATTTTTACTGTATTTTTTAAACCATACTTCAATAAATATACTCCCGTTGAGCTAGAGCAAAGCCTAGTCTTATTTCCCGCACTCGGGGTTTAATGGAATAACATGAGAGGATACAACAATGACTGACAAGAAATGTCCGTATTGCGAATTTGATGAATATGACATCATTGATAAGAATGAATTTGCTGTAATTTTACCTGATTCTAATCCGTTGTCTAAAGGCCACTGTGTGGTAACACCACTACGCCATGTTCGTTCTTTTTTTGACATCACTTCTAAAGAGCATCAAGGCTTGCTTACACTTCTTGAAATTGCACGCCACGAAACGCAGCTTCGCCATCAACCAGACGGTTTCCATATTAGCTTCAATGATGGTGAAGTGTTCGGACAAAATTCAGATCATTTCCACATTCATGTCATTCCGTACTACAAAAACCAACCATTGAAACTTGATCAGCGTTGGGGCGTACAAAAGGATTAATCCTTTTTATTATTGAAACAGAGATCACGCTTTTTAAGGTCATCTCTGTTTTAACCTACACTTGTGCTTCGCCTGCTTTAAACAAAATTTCCCCACAAATTTCAGCTATAATTTAACTCTTACTTTTCATCTTTAGCTGTTCATGCCCGACTTTTCTTTTTCTGATGCCCTCTTAAACTGGTTCGATCAACATGGTCGTCATGATTTGCCGTGGCAAGTCCCAGATGATCCATACAAAGTTTGGGTTTCTGAAATTATGTTGCAGCAGACTCAAGTTAAAACAGTTCTGCAATATTTCGACCGCTTTATGGAGCGCTTCCCAACCGTAGAGACATTAGGTCATGCAACTTGGGATGATGTAGCACCTTATTGGGCAGGTCTCGGTTATTACGCCCGTGCCCGCAATTTGCACAAGGCCGCGGGTCTTGTAACTCAGCAGGGTAAGTTTCCTGAAACGTTAGAAGAATGGATTGCACTACCCGGCATTGGCCGCTCTACCGCAGGTGCGCTCATGTCTTTGGGGTTACGTCAGTATGGCGTCATTATGGATGGCAACGTGAAACGTGTCTTAGCCCGTTTCTTTGCTATTGAGGATGATTTAAGTAAACCCCAACATGAACGTGAAATGTGGAAACTAGCTGAAGCGCTTTGTCCAACCCAGCGTAACCATGACTACACTCAAGCAATTATGGACCTAGGTGCGACCATTTGTACGCCTAAAAAACCTCTTTGTTTATATTGTCCAATGCAAGCCCACTGCCAAGCTTACCAACAAGGCCTAGAACAAGAACTCCCATTTAAAAAACCTAAAAAAACACCACCCGTTAGAACAGCAGATGTTCTTATCATCCAGTGTGAAGATGAATGGTTCTGGCAACAACGACAATCTCATGGTTTATGGGGCGGTTTATTTTGTTTACCCATTTTAGAAATTGAACACGAACGTCTTAGCTTAAGTCAGCAATTTAAATTGCAACCTCAAACGCAAACCTTTCAGATCAGTCATAGTTTCACTCATTTCACATGGCTACTTAATGCTCACACGTTCCACGTGGAACCTGATCAAAAAGAACATCTGGCAATTGAACTCGAAGGACAATGGCTTAGTCCAGAACAAGCTGTTGCTAAGGGCGTTCCAACAGCAATGAAAAAATTGATCTCGACAAGCCGTTCATGACATATTGAGTAAAATAATTTTGATATGGCAGTGACAGGGAGTATTTTGTGCGACGTTTTGTTTCTCATTTCTCACTTGGTTTTTTAATTCTTCTATTGGCTGCCTGTGCCAGTGCACCTAAAAAACCAGCCCTACTCCCACCAGCTCAAGTCAGCAAGCTTAAAAATATGCAACTCGCAAATCGACTTCCTGTGCCTGTGAAAGGTGTCGACCGAGATGAGTTAAAAGATACGTGGGGAGCTGCACGCAGTCAGGGCCGTAGTCATGAAGGAATTGATATTTTGGCTCCACGTGGAACCAAAGTGTACAGTGCAACCGAAGGACTTGTGGCAGATCTGCGCAATAATAATCTCGGGGGTAAAGTCATCTGGATTTTAGGTCCAGCAGGAACATGGCATTATTATGCTCATCTTGATGGTCACAAACGTGGACTAAATGTCGGTGACTATGTCAAAAAAGGTGATCTGATCGGCTATGTCGGCAACACGGGCAATGCACGTTATACTTCACCTCATTTGCATTATGGTCTTTATCTAGATGGTAAAGGACGTGGTGCTGTTAATCCTTATTCTTATTTACGCTAGGAACATTGTATGTCGGAAGCGCTGATCAATCGCTTAGTAGAGTTTGCCGAGTCAGGCAATCAGCAAAAGATCATTTTAAATGGCAATAGCTATCAAGGCTGGATCATGGAAATCAGCGACGATGCCCTGCTAATCAGTACCGGTTTTTCAGATAAAGTGGGCAAAGACTTTTGGCTAAAGTTTGAAGACTTAACTCAAGCTGAACTGTATTATTGGGATACTCGCCCAAATGAATGGGTGTTATTTAAACTTTAAAATTCTAAGATAAATATAAGGAGCATCATCATGAAAACTCAACGCTGCGGATGGTGTTCCAATGATCCCCTCTATATTGCCTATCATGATGAAGAATGGGGTAAACCAGAACATGATGAAGCACGATTATTTGAAATGCTTTGTCTGGAAGGTCAGCAAGCTGGCTTATCTTGGATTACCGTACTGAAAAAAAGAGAGAGTTACCGTCAACACTTTTTTCAACATTCTATTTCAGACATTGCCTCATTCACAGATGACTTTTTAGAACTAAAATTATCCGATGCGGGTTTAATTCGCCACTTAGGCAAACTTAAAGCAATTCGTGATAATGCAATTGCTTGGCAAGCACTCAAAGCACAAGTCGGTGATGTCACTACATGGCTTTGGCAATTTGTAGATGCAGCCCCACAACAAAACGATGTTGTAGATTATCGTCAGGCACCAGCACAAACCGAACTCAGCGTAAAACTTTCCAAAACACTCAAAAAGAATGGCTTCAAATTCGTTGGCCCAACCACCTGTTATGCTTTTATGCAAGCAGTGGGCATGGTCAATGATCATGAAAACAATTGTCAATTTAAAGCTTCATAACCCACCATAACGGTTCAAATCCGCTTAAGGAGTTTCCGATGAGCAATAATATAATTCAAGCTTATGCCGCTATGCAGGCAGGTGAAAAACTGGTTCCTTACCAATTTGATGCAGGTGAATTGCAACCGCATCAGGTTGAAGTAAAAGTTGAGTACTGTGGTTTATGCCATTCTGATATTTCTGTTTTGAACAATGAATGGCGTTCAACTGTGTATCCTGTCGTTGCAGGGCATGAAATTATTGGACGAATTGTTGCTTTAGGCTCAGAAGCCAAAGGTTTACAAATTGGACAACGTGTGGGTATTGGCTGGACAGCGGAGAGCTGCCAAGCATGTGATGAATGTATTGGTGGTCAGCAAGTCCTTTGTACGGGTGAAAATGTAGCAACAATCGTGGGGCATGCCGGTGGTTTTGCCGATAAAGTACGTGCAGGTTGGCAGTGGATTATTCCCCTCCCCGATGATTTAGACCCAGAAAGCGCAGGTCCTTTACTTTGTGGCGGAATTACCGTTTTTGATCCGCTACTCAAACACAAAATTCAGGCAACACATCATGTCGGTGTGATTGGGATTGGCGGTTTAGGTCATATGGCCATTAAGCTACTTAAAGCTTGGGGCTGTGAAATCACAGCATTTAGTTCCAATCCTGATAAAACGGAAGAGCTCAAAGCAATGGGCGCCGATCATGTGGTGAATAGCCGTGACACAGACGCAGTAAAAGCACAAAAAGGTAAATTTGATTTATTGCTCAGTACCGTGAATGTGACTCTAAATTGGCGCGCTTTTATTTCGACACTGGCACCAAACGGTTCTTTGCATTTCTTGGGACTTACCCTTGAACCTGTTCCAGTTTCTGTCGGATCGCTTATTGACGGTGCCAAGTCAGTGACAGGCTCACCTACAGGTTCACCTGCTGCACTGCGTCAACTTTTAAAGTTTGCTGCACGCAAAAAAATTGCACCTCAAATTGAGCTGTTTCCAATGTCACAGCTTAATGAAGCAATTGAACGTTTACACTCAGGTCAGGCACGTTATCGAATTGTGCTTAAAGCAGACTTTGCAGAATAAAACTAATTTACTGTTTTCATCTGCTGTCGCGACCATTCCGCCAAGTCACTAATTGCTTGGCGGACATCTGCTGTTAATTCATGACCCGCATTTAAACGAATGAAATGTCGATATCGTTCATCCTCACCAAAAACATGACCGGGAACCACCGTAATTCCTTGAGCTTTCGCAGTGTAATACAGCGCTAAGGTATCTACATTCTTTGGTAACTGTATCCAAAGTGCATAGCCTCCTTCTGGCTGACTCAATGCGATTGGAATGTCCTCAAAGGCTCTTAAAATACAGCTGCGGTATTGCTCAACTTGCCGCATCAGATTTGGCCGTAGCTGCTCTAAATGCTCTCGGTAACCACGACTATAAATAAAATCTGCCAGACCTAATTGTAGCGGTGTATTTACTCCAATATTGCTTGCCAGCAGCTCAAGTCTTAAATGCTGTAGCTTTGCACTTAGACAAAACCACCCTACCCGATACGCGCTCGACAGTGACTTAGAAACCGACCCACACCAAATGACATAACCTTCACGGTCCCAATAGCGAATCGGTAGCGGGCGTTCATTACTGTAACCACATTCACCAAAAATATCGTCTTCAATAATAAAGCACTGATATTTTGCAGCTAATTCGGCAATCTTTTGTTTTTCTGTATTACTTAAACAATAACCTAAAGGATTTTGATAGTTGGCTGTCATCAGGCAAACCTTTGCCAAACCCTGCTGCATTAATGACTCTAAACGCTCAAGATCAATGCCACGATGATGCGCAGGAATTTCAATAATCTGCCGTTTTAAACTGGCTAAAAGCTGTAGTTGCCCATTGAAAGTAGGCGTCGGGATCAAAATACTATCCCCTACCTCTGTTAGATGCTGAATGACTAACGACAAAGCGGGGATGCAACCATTGGTAATGAAAATATCTTCTGCTGCGATAAAAATGCCATCTTCACGCCAATGATCAGAAAGCGCTTTTCTTAATTGCTCATGTCCTTGTTTATTACAGTAGAGAAAGTCTTGTGGCTGACAATTTTTTAAAGCCCGTTGAATAGAACGACGTAAGCCTTCTACCGGAATAAAATGAGGAGTCAATTGAATCGAACCCAACGGTACGAGATGGCTCTGTAAGGCAGCTTCTTGAATTTGGTTATGCAGCTCTAGATTTGAGACCTGCCGAGGTAAAGACAAAAAATCGGGGCTATCAGGAATAGGGCTAGATTGGGCACGAGCAACCACAAAGTAACCTGATTTTGGCTTTACATAAATCAGTCCCCTTGCCTCAAGTAACTCATAACAACTTTTTGCCGTGCTTAAGCTAATAGTGTGCTGACGAGCAAAATCTCGTAAAGAAATCAGCTTCTGATGGGGCTTGAGCTCATCTTGATAAATACGATGTGCTAATTGATTGGCAAGAACCTGATATTGGAAAGTCATTCTGTGCTGCTTTTTTAAAAATTTCTGTATCTGTACTGGTTTATAGAACACCTTTACGCTATAGAAATCAACTCAAAGAGTAGCAAGATCATGAAATTAAACGCTATATTGTTATTTACTATTGTTTTAGCAGGTTGCCAACCTCAACAAAAAAACGAACAGTACAGACATACGGTTTGCCAAAGTCTGGTTGAGGGTTATTTAAAAATGACGAATCAACAAGACTACAAATTGGAGCAGCGCACTGATGATGAGGCCGGTACGATTTCTCATTATCAATATAAACGTAATAGCTCAAATGAAGTTGTGATGGTGAACTCAGTTTATTCCAAATTATATTTTAGTTGCCGCCAACAGCAAAAAAGCTATTTTCTGGCCCAGCATTCATCAGAAGGACAAACCACTCCACTTCTAGAGGTTCATTTTCCAACTGATGGCTATGCTACTTTTAGAGAGCGTTTTTAAAACCATCTTTTAACTGTTCTGCCAAAAACTCAATGAATAAACGGATTCGTTTTGGTAGATGCTCTTGTTGATAATAAACAGCATGGATGCTTTGATATTGATGTTCAATTTGATCTTCAAATAATGCAATCAATCGCCCTTCTTCAATATCTTTCCAAACTTCAAATTCAGATAGCCGTGCAATACCATGCCCTCTAATGGCGAGTTGACGTACCGTCTCTCCACTGGAAGCTTTAATGTTTGCTTGTGCGAAAAAATATTCATCACCTACTTTAATCGGCCAGCTATTAATATAGGCAGGTCTGGTAAAACCAATCAGATCATGTTGTTCGAGTTCTTCTGGTTGTGTTGGAGTGCCCTTAATCGCCAAATATTCCGGGCTCGCCACAATAAATAAGCGACTTTTACAAACTAGTTTGGCATGAAGACTCGAATCATTAAGCTCCCCAAATCGAAATGCCACATCCGTTTTATGTTGTAACAAGTCAATCACCTGATCATTGCTATTTAACTCAATTTCAATATCTGGATAGCACTCACGAAACTTATGCATTAATGGTGCAATCACGTGTAAAACAAACGGAGTAGCCGAATCAATACGAATGAGTCCTGCCGTGCCCTGATCAGATTTTTGTAGTTCTTCTTCAGCTGCATTAAGCTCATTTAAGATTTTACGAGCCTTTACCAGAAACTGTTGCCCTTCTTGAGTCAATTTCAACTTACGTGTCGTTCGCTCTAACAAGGTTACATCTAACTTAGTCTCTAAGCGTGTTAAAGAACGGCTTACCCCTGAAGGCGTTTGTTTTAAATGTTCTGCGGCAGCTACAAATGAGCCTGTATCAATAATTGTGATAAAGGCAACAAGTTCTTCAATTGTTGATTTCATGGCTTATTCTATTATTGACTAATCATCAAAGATATTTTGCTTATTCATCTATTTTTTCGCAACAATAATCCGAGCAAAATGCACCTCAAGTTAAACAATTATTTAAATTCAGGTGAACACATGAATATCCCACGTTTTGGTCTAGGAACTTTCCGTCTAAAAGAGCAAGCGGTGATTGATTCGGTTAAAAATGCTTTAGATGTAGGTTACCGTGCAATTGATACTGCTCAAATTTATGACAATGAAGCAGCGATTGGTCAAGCCATTGCCGAAAGCGGCATATCACGTCAGGATTTATTTTTAACCACAAAAATCTGGGTAGATAATTTTCCTCAAGATAAATTTATTCCAAGCTTAAAAGAAAGCTTACAAAAGCTTCGTACTGACCATGTCGATTTAACTTTGATTCACTGGCCAGCACCAGACTTAGGTGTTTCGATTCCTGAAATCATGCAGCTTTTACTTGAGGCAAAACAACAAGGCTTAACCAAACAAATTGGTATCTCAAATTTCAATATTGCGCTTACCCAACAAGCAATTGATACAATTGGAGCTGAGCATATTGCAACTAATCAGATTGAGCTAAGCCCTTATCTTCAAAACCACAAACTTGTGAACTTCTTACAAGAGAAAAATATTGATGTCACTTCATATATGACGCTTGCGTACGGCAAAGTGCTTCAAGACCCTGTTTTAGCTGAAATTGCAGCAGCACATCAAGCAACAACAGCGCAAATTGCACTTGCATGGGCATTGCAACGTGATTTTGCAGTCATTCCTTCTTCGACTAAACGTGAAAACCTGATGAGCAACTTAAAAGCACAGGATATCGAGTTAACTTCAGCTGAAATGCAACTGATTGCAGAACTTGATCGTAACAGTCGTGAAGTTAGCCCAGAGCCATGGGCACCAGTTTGGGACTAAACTCATGAACACTCAAGCAAATACGGCGTTCTCGTTATTGGCATTGGCTATTGGTGCCTTTGCCATTGGTACCACTGAATTCTCTCCAATGGGATTGTTGCCGAATATCGCTAATGATTTAGGGATTTCAATTCCAACAGCTGGAATGTTAATTACAGGTTATGCACTTGGCGTAATGCTCGGTGCGCCATTTATGACCTTGTGGTTTGGTGGTTTTGCACGACGTAATGCGCTTATTTTTCTGATGGCGATCTTTACGGTAGGTAACCTAATCGCGGCATTTTCACCAAGCTATATGAGCTTATTAGGTGCGCGTCTTATCACCAGCCTTAACCACGGTGCGTTCTTCGGGATAGGTTCAGTTGTAGCAGCAAGCATTGTTCCCGCACATAAACAGGCCAGTGCTGTAGCAACCATGTTTATGGGCCTAACTATTGCCAATATCGGTGGTGTGCCTTTGGCAACATGGGTTGGGCAAAACATTGGCTGGCGTATGTCTTTCCTTGCGATTTCATTGCTTGGTGTTATTACCATGCTCGCTTTATGGAAAGCCCTCCCACAAGGTATGGTTGCCAAAAAACCAAATGTGAAAGCTGAGTTGAAAGTGTTAACGCGCACTCCTGTAATACTTGCGTTGCTCACCACCGTACTCGGTGCGGGTGCAATGTTTACGCTCTATACCTATATTGCGCCAAGTTTGACTGAGTTTACCCATGCTTCACCGACCTTCATTACTTTTATGCTGATGTTGATTGGTGTCGGTTTCTCGATTGGTAACCATTTAGGCGGTCGCTTTGCAGATTTGTCTATCAACAAAACCCTGATTGGTTTCTTGGTTCTGTTGATTATCATGATGGTGACTTTCCCTATCCTTGCACAAAGTCAGATTGGTGCAGCCATTGCTTTAGTGATCTGGGGTGCAGCAACCTTTGCTTTAGTGCCTCCATTACAAATGCGTGTAATGTCAGTCGCTCACGAAGCTCCAGGACTTGCCTCTTCAGTGAATATTGGTGCATTTAACCTCGGTAATGCTGTCGGAGCAGCAGCAGGCGCATTAGTACTCGATTTAGGTTGGGGTTATAGTGCAGTATCATTTGCTGGTGCACTGCTGGCTGGGTTAGCTTTGTTATTGGTTTTATTCCAAATCAAACGCGAAAGCAGCCCTGCCCAAGCGTTACAGCAGTGTTCAGATTAATAAAAAAAGCGCCTGATTTCAGGCGCTTTTTTTAAGTTATTTATTTTAAAATATCTGGTAATTTCGGTTGTTCATAAATCGGACTGGTCACTTCGCGCTTCATTTTAAGCAACATCTGGTAAGGCTGCTGTTGAACAAACATATTCACAAAACTTAATGGAATTGCACCAGCAGGATCAGCATAACCACTGGTGGTTACTTTCACCTTATTATTTGCAAGTTTTTGGAATGTCCAGTCCCCTTCATAGCGTGTTAAGCGCACCACATCGGGTTGTATCGGATAATTTCCGCTAATTGCAGTATTTTTAATTGTCACAACGCCATTTGCGGCCTTGCTCATTTTTCCTTTTACAACGACATCACGATCTTTCAAGGGAAATGGAAAATCTAACACCATGTAGAGTGTGAATTCACCTTTTTTCTCATCTTGAGACAATATTTCAACTTTGCCCATATAAGGCACCCACTGATCGGCACGATTCACATCTAAAATCACGGCGACAGCGCGTTCGAGTGGCACATCAAATGTCGTTTCTGCTTTATATTGAAAGACTGGATTATCAGTCTTCTGATAGGTCCAGACTTTAATATTATTGCGGTCTAAGCTTAATTTAGCTTTTTCTGTAGAAGCAGCCCCCGTCCAGAGGCTACTTAAACAAAGAAGAGTGGTCAGGGCAATTTGTTTTTTATTCATGTTCTGCTCTATCTTTTTTTTCTCGCTACACATGGAATACGTACAGGGTTTTAAACCTGTACGTCGTTCAATCCTAAAACATCTTTCATGTCATATTTACGTGCTTCACGGCCCACAACCCATGCCGCAGCTCGCACTGCACCAGCAGCAAAGTTCATACGGTTAGTTGCTTTATGAGTCACTTCAACGCGCTCACCTTCACCAATGAACATAACAGTGTGTTCGCCAACAATATCACCACCACGAATAGTTTCAAAACCAATCGTTTGACGGTCACGTGGGCCTGTATGTCCTTCACGCCCATAGACAGCAACTTCTTTTAAGTTACGGCCTAAAGTATCTGCAATCGCTTCACCCATCATTAACGCTGTACCTGATGGCGCATCTACTTTATGACGGTGATGAGCTTCAATCACTTCAATATCTACTGTATCGCCAAATACTTTTGCTGCAAGCTCAAGTAACTTGATTGATACATTTACACCTACTGAATAGTTCGCAGCGTAAACCACAGGTGTATAAGTGGCAACTTCGTCTAACTCAGCTTTTTGTTCATCTGACATACCTGTTGTACCAATAACCATGGCAACCCCAGCTTCACGGCAAAGCTTCAAATGCTGAGCAGTCGCAACTGGTGCAGTAAAATCAATGATTACATCGCAGTCTTTCAGAACATCTGCCAAGCTTCCTGAAACCTTCACACCCACTGAACCAATACCAGCGAGCTCACCTGCATCAGTGCCGACCAAACTACTTTCCGGACGTTCTACCGCAGCAGCCAATTGATAGCCTGCCTGTTGAACTGCTTGAATAAGCGTACGGCCCATACGACCGCCTGCACCTAAAACACCAATGCGTGGAGCTGCTGACATAATCCTTCTCAATCTTCTGTTTTACGTAATTTGTCTACTATATCAAAACTCTTTGCTCACGATAAAAAGTAAAAATTATTTTTTAAGATCAGCTGAAATTTAATCTGTTTTCACAAAAGTTAAAGAATTGATCGGCACACTACTCAGCCACGAATGAAAAAAAGATGACTATAAGGAGTTCAGCATGCATTCGAGAATTATTGGCTTCACAGCGATGATGGGGATTATGAGTTCAGTGGCATTTGCAGAGCCTGCAATCCAGCCAGGAGACACATTAGAAAGCTTATCTAAAGCACGCATTACGACTAACGTAAATACTCAAACAGCAACGCCTACAGCTCAAATTAGCGTAGTAACCGATGCCAATACCGACGTTAAAGTTGAAGATATTGACCCGATTATTGGCGAAACAACAGCAGAAGCACCAAAAGTAGCTGTACAGGCAGAAGCAGTAGCCGCACCAGTGATCAAAAATGCTCCTACTCTTGCTTCTAGCGAACCGACTGTAAGTGTTGACGACATTGATGTTGCTCACTCTACAGAGTAAGCAGAAGTAATTTTCTTTTAAGCAGAATAAAAATAATAAGATGAATCAGCGCAATAAAAAGGCGGATATTTTATCAATATCCGCCTTCTTTTTAATTTCTTATCTAATCAAGCATTAATCAAACAAACGATCAAAGAATGATTTTTTCTTTGGTGAAGAAGCACTGTCTTCGCCATCAAAAGAAGCTTGCAACTCTTTAAGTAATTCACGTTGGCGAGCATTCAAGTTCACCGGTGTTTCAATCACAATACGGCAGAGTAAATCACCCACCATGCTGCTACGTACTGGACGAACGCCTTTACCACGTAAACGGAACAATTTGCCTGTTTGAGTTCCCTCAGGAATCTTCAAGCTAACACGGCCTTCCAAAGTTGGAATTTCAATTTCTTTACCAAGTGCAGCATCAGCAATGCTAACTGGCACATCCATATAAAGATCAGCGCCATCACGTTGGAAAATTTCGTGTTCGCGAACAACCACTTCAACGTACAAATCACCTGATTGGCCATCACGAATTGCTTCGCCTTTGCCACTCAAACGTACGCGATCACCATTATCCACACCCGCTGGAATTGTAACTTCCAACGTTTGCTGGCGATCAGCTACACCAGAACCATGACATGCCTGACAAGGGTTTTTAATAATTTTACCTTGGCCACGACAAGTACCACATGTTTGTTGTACAGAGAAGAAACCTTGCTGCATACGCACTTGTCCTGAACCATGACAAGTTTTACAAGTTTCAACATCTTTTGGATTTTTTGACCCTTTACCATCACACACATCACATGGTGCAGGAGCAGTAAAGGTAATGGTTTTTTTCACCCCTTTTACAGCTTCTTCAAGGGTAAGTTCCATTACATAGCGTAAATCTGATCCGCGACGTTGACGCTGTTGACGTCCACCACCACCGAATGCACCACCGAAGATATCACCAAACTGGCTAAAAATATCTTCTGCGCTAAATCCGCCAAAGCCGCCACCACCGCCGCCAAAGCCACCTTCGAACGCATTATGACCCATGCGATCGTACATGCTACGCTTTTCGCTATCCGATAAAACTTCATAAGCTTCAGCAGCTTCTTTAAATTTCTCTTCAGCTTCGGCATTGTCAGGGTTTCTATCAGGATGATATTTCATCGCCAATTTACGGTAGGCTTTTTTGATCTCATCATCACTTGCGGTTTTTGAAACGCCTAAAACCTCATAATAATCACGTTTAGCCATTTTTGGCGGTGCTCCTCACGGAATTTTATCAATACTCTATTGCCGACTAAATGGGGGGCTTTAGCCGAATTTACAAGGGGAAAATGTTTAAAAAATAGATATATTAAAAAACTGCCTTATTTTTTAAATATTTAGACAAGCCTTTTAACCATGCATTTAATAGAAATAACCACGCAATCGCGCTAAATACAACACCAGCAACCGTAGAGGCAGTTACCCAAAGATTACTGTCCCATGCAAAAAAGAAGAGCGGAATAAACCAGACCGCAGCAAAAATTGCCATACAAAGAAATAGAATCCCGTTTCGCATAATCCATAGTGCATGCGCATGAATCCAAACTTCCGCATTATCTACAGCCGCTACTTTACGAGCAACCAAATAAGCAAAGGCTGCAAAAATAACCGTAAACAATGCAAGAAACATGAACGCATAAGAAATTACAATATAACGGCGATGCTGTTCGATATGGTCTTGCCCCATCTGTATTTCACCTCAATTCACTGCATTTGCCTATTTTTTATGCAGTGAAATAATCCTGTATTTTTTGTGTAAAGACAGGTGCTACTATATTGGAGTTTTCAATATTTCGCACCTTTATTCACAAAAAAATTATGTATTTTATGCGGTTTTTTTCACCTTAAACCATGCTGCGTAGAGCGCAGGCAAGAAAAATAATGTCAGTAAGGTGGCAACAATCAATCCACCCATGATCGCAACTGCCATCGGACCAAAGAAAATACTCCGTGAAAGTGGAATCATCGCCAGAACTGCGGCTAAAGCAGTCAAAATGATTGGACGGAATCGACGTACTGTTGCTTCAATAATCGCTTCCCATGTGGAATGACCTGCTTGCCTGTCTTGTTCAATTTGATCGATCAAAATAAGCGAGTTACGCATGATCATGCCAGAGAGTGCAATTGTGCCTAACATGGCCACAAAGCCAAATGGTTTGTTAAATAACAGTAAGAATAAAACCACGCCAATTAAACCTAGTGGAGCTGTTAACAACACAATGGTTGCGCGAGATAAGCTTTTGAGCTGAATCATCAGTAATGTCATGACCACAGCCAAGAACAGTGGCATACCAGCATTCACAGAATTTTGCCCACGTGCAGACTCTTCTACGGTTCCACCAACTTCAACAAGATAGCCACTTGGTAATTCAGCACGTAACTTATCCATTGATTCAGCTAACTCACCAACCACTGTAGCTGGTTGTAATTGAGTTCGGATATCTGCGCGAACGGTAATGGTTGGTAAGCGGTTACGATGCCAGATTAAGCCATCTTCAAATTTATACTCAATTTTAGCAATTTGGGCTAAAGGCACAGTCGTTCCATTGGTCGTTGGGACAGCTAAACTTGCCAATGAGGCCACTTCAACTCGCTCGCTCTGATCGCCACGTAAACGGATTTCAATGAGTTCACGCTTTTCACGATATTGCTCAATCGCACTGCCTGTAATTGATGCATTAATGAAGTTCGCTAAATCCAGACTAGAGACACCCATTTGTCGAGCACGATCTTGGTCAATTTGAATTGAAATAATCTTACTCGGCTCACCCCAATCTAAATGTACATTGGTCGTATTCGGGTTTTCGCTCATCAGTTTAGCGACTTTCTGTGCTTCTTGACGGACCAGATTTTGATCTTCGCCCGACACACGATATTGCAACGGATAACCAACAGGTGGGCCATTTTCCAGTAATGACACGCGAGTACGAACTTGCGGAAGTAATTGCTTAATTTGTGTTTCTAACGAGCGTCGAATTTCATCACGATCATCAAGTGATGATGCCAGAACTACAAACTGCGCAAAGCTGGCTTGCGGTAATTGCTGATCTAATGGTAAATAAAAACGTGGTGAACCTGTACCGACATAGGCCACATAGTTATCAATACCTTTTTGTTTAGACAGAAACTTTTCAACCTTTTTCACAGCTTGTTCTGTCGCTGTTAAAGAAGCGCCTTCTTCAAGTTTTAAATCAACTAAAATCTCGGCACGGTTCGATGGTGGGAAAAACTGCTGAGGAACGATCTTAAACATCAGCACAGATAGCACGAAAATACCCACCGTCGTCGCAATTACCGTTTTACGATAAGTCACACAAAACTCGACCATCTTCCTAAAACGTAAATAGAAGCTAGATTGATAAGGATCGTAATGATGGTCCTGTGAAATGGTCACAGTTTGCGGCTGAGGTTTCTTAGTTAATCTCGCCCATAAACGGACATACCAAGGGGCCTGATGGCCTGTTTTGGTAAAATCTGGTAATAGCTTTTCACCTAAATAAGGTACGAATAAAACTGCTGCAACCCAAGACACCAATAAGGCAATCGTCACCACCTGAAAGATAGAGCGAGTGTATTCACCTGTACCAGACTGAGCTGTCGCGATCGGTAAGAAACCAGCCGCGGTAATCAGTGTTCCAGTGAGCATCGGAAATGCTGTTGTTTTCCACGCAAATCCGGCGGCTTTAATTCGGCTATAGCCCTGCTCCATCTTAATTGCCATCATCTCTACGGCAATAATGGCGTCATCGACTAACAGACCTAGCGCCAGAATCAAGGCACCCAGTGAAATCTTATGCAGGCCGACATCGAATAGACTCATACCCGCAAAGGTCATTGCTAAAACTAAAGGAATAGAAAAAGCGACAACCAATCCTGTACGGAAACCTAAAGAGAAAAAACTCACTAACAAGACGATAATAACGGCTTCAGCGAGTACCTTTATAAACTCATGAATACTGCGCTGCACTGCTACAGGTTGGTCAGAAACTTTTTGGAGCTTCATGCCTAAAGGCAAAGTTTTTTGCAATTGGGCAAATTCTGTGTCGAGATTTTTACCTAAGGCAATAATGTCACCGCCCTTACGCATCGATAAAGCGATACCAATACCATTTTCACCCATGAAACGCATACGTGGCTGAGCAGGTTGACTAAAACCACGGTAGACATCAGCGACATCTCCGAGTTGAATGGTTTTATCACCTACCAGTAAAGGCATTTTCTTAATTTCATCAATGTTTTGTAAATGACCACTTACACGAATCTGAATGCGGTCTGTGCCTGTTTCAAAAAAACCTGCACTTGCCATACTATTTTGCTTTTGTAAGGCATCTTGAATCGCAGTCACCGGAATACCAAGCTGTACCGCTTTAGTGTTAGAAATCTCAATCCAGATTTTTTGATCTTGTAGACCAATTAATTCAACCTTACTAACATCCTTCACCCGTTGAAGCTGTAATTGCAAACGATCTGCATATTCCTTAAGAAGTGCATAGTCAAAGTCTTTGCCTGTCAGTACATAAATATTGCCGTAAGTGTCTCCAAATTCGTCATTGAAAAATGGACCTTGTACACCGTTTGGCAGTTCATGGCGAATGTCATTGACCTTCTTACGAACGTTGTACCAAACATCGGGAATCTTGTCAGAAGTAAGTGAATCCTTGGCCACAAAAGTGACCAACGACTCGCCTGGACGGGAGTAAGCCATAATCTTGTCATACTGCCCTGTTGTCATGAGTTCCTTTTCGATACGGTCCGTAACTAAAGTAGAAACTTCTTTGGCAGTCGCTCCAGGCCAGTAGGTCTGTACCACCATTACCTTAAAGGTAAAGGGTGGGTCTTCACTTTGTGATAATTTTGAATAAGAGATCGCACCGATAATGCCAAGCAACAGCATAAAATAAAGGACGATGCCTTTATTATTTAATGCCCATTCCGAGAGATTGAATTTCATGGCTGGGTTGCTCCCTGAATTTTCACCCCACGGTTTTCACGGTCAATCGGATGAATCTTCTGTTTATCACGTAGCAAATGTACGCCGCCAATCACAACCCAATCATTTGGGGCCAAACCAGATAATACCGGCACACTATCTTTGCCATATGCACCAATCGTTACAGGTACTTTACGTAATGTCTGATTCGCATTAACGACCCATACGTAAGGTTGATTATCTGTTGCTGAGACACTCGAAAGTGGCACACTCATCACATTGGTTTGAGTCGAGCTAAAAAATACGCGTGCACTTTGCCCAAGCTGAATAACAGATTGACCTTCTTTGAGTGCAACCTTGACTGTAAAGGTACGAGACTGATCAGCCGCGGGAGAAACTTCGCGCACATAACCAGCAAATCGGTCATCCGGTTTAGACCATAAAGTGACCCAAGCTGCCTGACCAACCTTGATCTCGGCAACTGCTTGTTCTGGTACGCCAATGACAACTTCACGCTCTCCATCAATTGCCAGTTGATAAGCGGCTTGGCCCGCTGCAACCACTTGTCCAATTTCAATATTTCGCGCAGTAATCACCCCATTTTTATTAGAAACGAGTTGGTTATATCCTGTCTGATTAGCAGAAACTTCATAGTTAGAACGAGCTTGTTGTAACGCTGCTTGTGCCGAATCATATTGATTTTTCACCGTATCGTATTGCGAACGGCTAACCGCATTAATTGGTAGTAATTGCTGAAAACGCTTAAGTTCATCTGATGCCGTTTTTGCTGCGGCCTGAGCATTGTCCAGTTGGGCTTTAGCAGCATTTAACTGTAGCTGAGCATCTGCCACGTCAAGTTTTGCTAAAACTTGTCCAACCTTAACTCGATCACCAACGTCCACGTAACGTGCTGTAACCTGCCCACCGACCCGAAATGCTAAAGCTGTTTGTTGTCTGGCCTGAACATCTCCCGCATAGCTCTTTTGTTCATTGAGTGTGGTCAAAGGTTGAGCCACCATCACATAGGGTATTTCTTCTGTTTTTGGGGCTTCTTTACTACACCCCATTAATGTGACCGTACAAACAATCACCATACTCATGATGAGAGGTTTTAACAGATTCATATCTTATCGCTCTTATTCAAACTGATTTTTTAAGGCACAATATGTTTGCATCATAAATTGTTTGTTTTTTAATTAATATACTCATGGGTACATTAATTAAAGAAAAACTTATAAATCGCTATTTTTTTAAATTTTTATTAGAGGATTTCGTGCAAACAGTTAATCAAAGTGGTCGCCCCAAAGATCTAGAAAAACGTGCTCGTGTTCTGCAAGCAGCAAAAGCCATTTTTTTGAAATCTGGTTATCACGGTACCAGCATGAACCAGATTGCACAGGAAGCAGGAGTCACTAAGCTCACGGTTTATAATCACTTTCAAGATAAAGCCAACCTGTTTATCTGTGCGATTACAGAAACCTGTGAAGAGACACTGTGTACTAAACAATTTGAATTAGATGCATCGGCAGACTTTTATCAAGCACTCTTTATTGTGTGTTCACGCGCCTTGCAAATTATTTACTCACCTGAAGCACTTAAACTTGAACACGTTTTATTTGAACTTGCAGCAGAACAAAGTCCACTCGCCCTACAGTTTTTTGATGCATCTCATACCCGGCTGCAAAATCAATTAGCTGAGTTTTTGCAAAAAGCGGCTCAATTAGGTTTTATTCAAACCGATAATCCTACTTATCAAACCGAGCTTCTTATGTCCTTATTGCTTGGCGTACGCCACCAGAAGGTTTTACTTGGGATCATTGCTGTACCAAATGCTCATGAGCTTGAGCAAATTATTCAAGATGCAATTGCTTTATTCCTGCTCAAATATCGGACTTAAACCAAAGTACCATTGCCAAAAGTTGTACTGAGTGCATGTCATCGTTAACAGCATCGCATGCAAATTAAATGTTATTTTTTAAGCAAAAATTCACATTTTCTTACGCTCAAAGCTTGGAATGTTTGTTAATCACGCTATATTCGATAAGGATAAGAACAGGAGAAAATAGCATGGTTCAGCAAATCGATGCGCCACTGCGCGAGGATGTCCGCTTACTTGGTAATTTATTAGGTGAAACCCTAAAGCAACATGCAGGACAAGAGCTGTTTAATCAGATCGAGCAAATTCGTGCCCTTGCTAAAGGTGCACGTGATGGCCAAGCTGAAGCCCAAAAGCAACTAGAACAATTATTTTTAAATCTACCCGACGATGAACTACTTCCCCTTACCCGAGCTTTTTCTCATTTCCTAAATTTTGCCAATATTGCCGAGCAATATCATGTGGTCCGTAGCCGCAGACAAGCAGAATTCGATTCGGATGCCAACTCTCCGAATCCACTTGTTCACCTATTTGAAAAATTCAAAGATAAAAGTATTTCAACAGAAAAACTATTCCAACAAGTTTGTGATCTTGATATTGAGCTAGTGCTTACAGCACATCCGACCGAAGTCAGCCGTCGTACGCTCATTCAGAAATATGATGATATCAATGCTTGTCTATCACAGCTTGATCAGCAAAAACTTACTCCACGAGAGCGTCAAAGTGCACTTGCCAACTTAAAACAACAAATTAGTTCAGCATGGCAAACAGATGAAATTCGTCAGCACCGCCCGACTCCTGTTGATGAAGCAAAATGGGGCTTTGCGACGATTGAGCAAACGCTCTGGAATGCAGTACCTAAATTTATTCGTGAGTTAAATGAGTTGGTACAAGAAAATTGCCAACAAAACTTACCACTCAACATTGCACCAGTGCGTTTTGCATCTTGGATGGGTGGAGACCGTGATGGTAACCCAAATGTTACCCATCAAATTACACAAGAAGTTCTGTGGTTATCGCGCTGGCAAGCTGCCGATCTCTATTTAAGAGATATCGAAAACTTGCGTTGGGAACTCTCAATTCAAACCTGCTCTGAAGAAATGATTCAGGCCATTGGTAACCAACATGCAGAACCTTATCGTGAGTATTTACGTGCAACACGAGAACGCTTGAAAGCGACTCGTCACTGGTTAGCTCAACGTTTGCAAGGACTCGAAGCAGACGATACGAATGTGATTAAAAGTAAAGATGAGCTCTTACAACCGTTATTATTGTGCTATCGCTCTTTAATCGACAGTAACCTACCTGAAATTGCGAATGGCCAACTACTCGACTTTATCTACCGTGTGAACTGTTTTGGTATTGAACTACTTAAACTCGACATTCGTCAGGAATCAGGTCGTCACCGCCAAGCAATTTCAGCAATTACCGAATATTTAGGCTTAGGCAATTTTGAATCGTGGACTGAGCAAGCACGCCAAAACTTCCTGATTCAGGAATTACAAAGCAAACGTCCACTTTTACCGAAATATATTAATGAACCTGAAGGCAGTTTGATTGGACACCCAGATGTTCAGGAAGTATTTGCCACCATGCGTACTTTGGCAGACCAACCGCCTGAATCTTTAGGAGCTTATATTATTTCTATGGCTGAATATCCAAGCGATGTTTTAGCTGTATTGTTATTGCAAAAAGAAGCAGGTATTCAGCATCCTTTACGTGTAGTTCCTCTATTTGAAACTTTAAAGGACTTAGATGGCGCTGCAACTACAATGAATACGCTGTTCAATATGCATTGGTATAAACAGCACATTCAGGGTAAACACGAAGTTATGATCGGTTACTCCGACTCTGCAAAAGATGCCGGATTTATGTCTGCCAACTGGGCACAATATCGTGCTCAAGAAGAGCTGACTGCAATTGCTCAAACACACGGCGTACAGTTGACTCTGTTCCACGGTCGTGGTGGTTCAATTAGTCGTGGCGGTGCTCCAACTCAACAGGCACTATTTTCACAGCCACCGGGTTCGATCTCTGGTGCAATCCGAGTGACTGAACAAGGTGAAATGATCCGCTTCAAATTCGGTTTAGAAGGGATTGCCATGCAAAACCTTGAAATCTATACCGCAGCAACACTTGAAGCGACCTTATTACCACCACCGGAACCTAAAGCTGAGTGGCGTGAACTCATGAACCGTATGACAGATCATTCTGTTAAGGTCTATCGTCAAACAGTTCGTGAAAACCCACACTTCGTGAAATATTTACGCACTGTCACCCCTGAGCTTGAATTACAAATGTTGCCACTAGGTTCGCGTCCAGCAAAACGTAAAGTGAGTGGTGGTATTGAGTCTTTACGTGCGATTCCATGGGTGTTTGCATGGACTCAAATCCGTTTGATGTTACCTGCATGGCTAGGTACTGGTGCAGCAATTAATGAAGTGATTGCCGATCAGCAAAAAGCAACGCTTGATGAAATGCTCCAGCAATGGCCTTATTTCCAGACGCTCATCGATATGCTGGAAATGGTATTGTCAAAAGCTGATGCCAACATTGCGCTCTATTACGAATCACATCTGACTGAAGATGAAGATTTAAAAGTACTCGGCAACCAATTACGTCAGCGATTAAAAGACGCCGTTCAAACTCTACTTGCTTTAAAAGATGAATCAAAACTTCTGAGTAATAACGAAGTTCTTGATCAGTCTATGCAAGTTCGCAAACCTTATTTACTACCTTTACACCTTTTACAGGCTGAACTGATGAAACGCCGTCGTGATTATCTCGCTGAGCGTCAAGCAGAAAATACCCCTGTTGATCATGCGCTTATGGTGAGTATTGCAGGTATTGCTGCTGGTTTACGTAACACTGGCTAAGCTGATTTTACCGATTGTTTAACAAAGCAGTGCATTACCGATGCGCTGCTTTTTACTTACAAAGTTCCCCAGTTTTCTTAAATTTTCCCCGATTTTCTATTTTTTTAAATATTTTTTAAAAATCATAAAATTAATTTTTATAAGAAAAAAATAACTAAATACGTACATTTAGAATTTAAAAAATTATACCAATCGTTAAAAAATAATTAATTTTCACTGACATACTTCTCTCTAGAGATTAAATGCATTCTCAAGAAAGAGTATCATTGCACCAATTAAAGAATAACGAGTTTATTTTATGTCCAATTGGTTTCCAAAATGGCAGCCTTACCAAGGTGATATTGACCATCGGCCAGTCTCTACCAATGAATATCTCCCTCCAGTTCAAAGTGCTATTTTAGGTATCCAACATGCGTTTGCCATGTTTGGAGCAACTGTTTTAGCACCATTACTGATGGGTTTTAATCCAAATCTTGCCATTTTAATGTCTGGCATCTGTACCATCCTGTTCTTCTTAATTACAGGTGGTCGCGTTCCAAGTTACTTAGGATCAAGTTTTGCCTTTATTGGTGTGGTTGCGGCAGCGACTGGGCATATTACAGGTTCAGGTGCAAATCCAAACCTCTCTATGGCTTTAGGTGGAATTGTTGCGTGCGGTGTGTTTTATGCCCTCATCGGTTTTATTGTGATGCTCACCGGTACACGCTGGATTGAAAAACTTATGCCGCCTGTCGTTACTGGCGCCATTGTGATGATTATTGGTCTAAACCTTGCACCTGTTACGATTAAAGGTGTTGCAGGCCAACCATTTGAAATGTGGATGGCCTTAATTACCGTACTTTGTATGGGAAGTATTGCGGTCTTTACTCGCGGCTTATTGCAACGTCTACTTCTATTGGTCGGTTTAATCTTGGCTTATGTGATTTATGCCATCACCACCAATGGTCTAGGTTTAGGAAAACCAATCGATTTTAGCCAGATCTCTCAAGCTGCATGGTTCGGTATCCCAAGCTTTTCACATCCTACTTTTGACACCAGAGCTATGCTCATTATTGCTCCAGTTGCTCTTATTTTAGTAGCAGAAAACCTAGGGCATATTAAAGCTGTTGGTGCCATGACTGGTGAGAACCTGACTCCACAATTGGGCAAAGCATTTGTCGCAGATGGTTTGGCCACAACACTCTCTGGTAGCGTAGGTGCACCGGGTATGACCACCTACGGTGAAAACATTGGAGTTATGGCAGTAACTCGTGTCTATTCAACCATTGTTTTTGTCATTGCTGGTGTCTTCGCTATTTTCTTGGGTTTATCTCCAAAATTTGGTGCAGTGATTAGTACCATCCCAAATGCTGTTTTAACAGGTGCATCTATTGTCGTATTTGGTTTAATTACCATTGCTGGTGCAAAAATCTGGATTGAAAATAAAGTCGATTTTTCTAACAATAAAAACCTGATTGTTGCTTCTGTGACGATTATTTTAGGTGCTGGAAACTTTGAATTGATGTTTGGTAATTTCAATTTAGGCGGCATTGGTACAGCAACATTTGCAGCCATTATTTTGAACTGGTTATTTAGTTTAAAAGATAAAACGTAAGTTCCAAAAGGCAGCATCAGCTGCCTTTTTTATTATTATTTTTCATCGACCTTTCTTGATCACTTTTTAGTATGATGATCTCTTACCCTTCAATACGTTCCCTGTCATGCGTTTTGATTTTTTTGATTTACAACTGGTTCTCCATATTGTCTCTACAGGTAGCTTAACTAAAGGTGCAGATCGTTCCGCGATTTCACTTCAGGCTGCCAGCGAACGTATAAAAAAACTCGAACAGTATTTTGAAACACCATTATTTATTCGCCAAACTACAGGCGTAGAGCTCACTACAGCTGGTCATGCTTTTGTAGAACATGCTCGTCAGCTTTTAGCACAAAAAGATCAACTCGAACAAGAAATGCAGCGTTTTAGGCACCCTACCACAGAGGCATTAACGCTGTGGTGTAACTCTTCTGCTCAAAGTGAATATCTACCGCCTCTCTTACCGCAATATCTTGTACTGCATCCCGAAATGAATATCGATTTACATGAAGCCGAAAGCTCTGAAATTGTAGATGCATTAACGCAGGGAATTGCCAATTTAGGACTCGTCTCAAGTTTTTTTGATACCCGACATTTGCAAACAAAAGAATTTGCCAGCGACCCTTTAGTTCTGATTTGCCCTACTACCCACAATTTAGCTCAATACCAGGAGCTGAATTTGGTAGATGCTTTAAGTTATGGCTTTATTGGTCTTAAGCCCCACCACTCTCTGCAACAATCAATTGAAACTCAAGCTAAATTACTAGGCTTTAACATACAGTATCGTTTACGTTTACCTAGCTTTGGCGCAATTGCTGAGGTTGTGGCGAAAGGTGTTGGAATTGCAATTATCCCCGCCCGCGCTGCACAGCGTTTGCAATCGGACTATGATTTTCATTCGATTCAATTACTCGGTGCGTGGGCAAATCGTAAACTGCTTTTAGCCACACAAAATTTCAATCAACTCCCTCAAAGCTATCAACAGTTTTCTGATTTTTTACTGCAACATCGCCCTTAAACACTTGGCTTAGTGCAAAACCATATAAATTCCTAATGACACCAAACCAATAAAAAATATACGACGAAATTTTTGTTCATTGAGTCGATAACGGATTTTTTTACCTAACCACATTCCAACTAATGCAGCCAATAAAGCCGCAAAAGATAAACGGTAGTCCAGTGTCATTCCTGACATAGGGTTGTGGTGTAAAAAAACTGCAAGACAAATGGTAGAGACAGTAAAAGTCAGCCCCAAAGCCTGTACCAACTCATCACGTTTTAAATGCAACGACTGCAAGTAAGGCACTACTGGAATAATAATCACACCTGTTGCTACCGTCACTGCCCCACCAATATAACCAATGATGGGCGATAACCAATGTTCATGCTTGCCTAAGTGCGGAAGCTTTTTCACGCATAGACCGTAGAGCCCATATAAAGCCAACATACAGCCTAATAAAATTTCACTACTATGCCCATGACTTTGGCTCAAGGTGGGCAGAAAGCTCCATATTGAGCCCACCACAATGCCTACAAGCAAAGTCCAGAAACGGCGAATAAAAGACCAGACATGCCCCTCAGCGAAAAGCTGCCAGACATTAGTGACCATTGAAGGAACAATCAGAAGAGATGCTGCTTGAAAAGGACTCATTGCGATGGTGAGTAGGCCCATCGATACCGCGGGCAACCCTAAGCCGATCATGCCTTTAATCATGCCAGCAAAGGCAAAAACCACCATAATAATTGCTAGAAATGTCACTGTTTATCTCCGATTCCCTACAAGGCTATGCTACGGAAAAAACAGGCTTTGCCCTATTCTTGTTTTTAGGAGAAGGCCTCAATTAAAAGTTGAGGCTGTTTTATATTTTTCTTCTAATACATTGCTAAAAATACTTTCAATCATCCAAACACGATACAAACTATTAAATACATAGCTTTGCCCATCAATACGCAACTCTAAAACTGGTAAATCAGGCTGATGCTTATCTTTGCAAAATGCGTCATTTTGAGCCAGAACAGATGGCACATCTTGCTCGGTTAACTGCTCAATTCCCAACTGCTGCTGTAATTCTTGGAAATGCTTTTTGAAAGATAAATCTTTGCCTTTTGTCCAAACAGCCTGCAAGATCGTAAAAACCGTATCGATTTGCTGATTTTCCTGCACACTATAGAAAAGTTTTGCCATTTCAAGCGTACTTTCTTCTGTTGGTCGGCAAAAAGGGGTAAAAGCTACATCTGTTCGTTTAGAAACACGGGTTGCCAAACTCCAGTCAAACCAATCTCGGCCTTGATAGCTTAAGGGGTAAACTTTTAATTGAATGTCATAATAATCGGCCAGCTCTTCCTTAATATAAGCAAGTAACAGCCAACTCATTGGATCTTCTAAGGCAATATATATATCGAGTTCAGGACGAAGTGTCTGAATTTCAGTAAGTGCCTCAGCATCATTAATCAAATGTTCACGCCATTCGATATGATTAATTAAAAAGATCGGATTACCAGTAAGTAACTTTTGCTGCTTTAGACGACGGGTTAAACGTAATAAATCATCTACTGCATGATATTTACGTCCACCAAATTCAAAGTATGCCGCCGGTACAGGCTCATCCGTAAAAATACGTTCTGAAAAATGTTGAGGAAGCTGATGTTTAACTGCCATGGCATGTAAAGTACGCAGCTTTCCATATTGCTGCTGCCAAAGCATGTGAAAAATATCTTCTAGTAAATGTAAGAAATTCTGACCTTGTAATGGGGTTCTTTTTAATATGACAGCGGCTTGTTTTAAAGATTCTTGGCTTGGGATTTCTGGAAATTCATCAAAAGCAAAACGGTGTTGCTTGGCTAATATTTTGGCATCATTCAGACAATAATTTTGCCACTCTTCATGTGACATACCATTTGGAGGTTCAGAAGCCGTATGGGAAATAATAATTTTTAAAGGCTTAAGTTCATCACTTAAAATCTCATCGAGCTGAGACAATTGCTGAACAGCCAAATAGCTATACACATCATCAAGTCGTAAATAAATACTTAAACCATTTTCCGTGGGTAACACCGCTTGACGAGAGGGTTTTTGGTAAAACCAACTCGATCGGATAGGGTCAAACCAACGGCGTAGCAGTGACATGAATAGTGCCTCTAAAAAATAAAATCCTAAGCTAGACCAAAAAACTGCTTTGATCGCAGTACAAAGTGCAGCAGAAGCTTAATATACAAAATAATGACGAGCTCTGCTTCGCAGAACAAATATCACGTTATTGCACGTGTTCCTGCATCGGTGAAGATTTTATCATCATTTTATGACAAACCCATAGAATGACTTGCAACACCCTAATCTACAAGCCTATTTTTTTCATCAGGCGAAAAAAATGCACCCTCAACAGATAATAATTCATCATGCTGAAGAGTGCATAATTTCTACTCAATTATTAAAATTGAATATTTTATAGAACGCGTACAGCTCCTTTCGCTGCACTTGTTGTATGCATTGCATAAACTTTTAACGCTTTTGATACCTTACGTTTACGTTCTTCTTTCGGGTGCCAGCCTTTCGCCTCTTGAACTGTACGACGGTGCGCCATAGTCGCATCATCAACGTTCAAGTGAATGGTACGGTTTGGAATATCAATTTCAATGGTATCACCATCTTCAACCAAACCAATGGCACCGCCTTCAGCAGCTTCTGGCGAAACATGTCCAATCGAAAGACCTGATGAACCACCAGAGAAACGACCATCTGTAACTAATGCACAGTCTTTTCCTAAACCTTTTGATTTGAGATAGCTTGTTGGGTAAAGCATTTCTTGCATACCCGGACCACCACGTGGACCTTCATAACGAATAACAACGACATCGCCAGCTTTAATATCATGACCCAAGATTGCCTCTACGGCAGCATCTTGACTCTCAAACACGCGCGCTGTGCCAGTAAATTTTAGGATAGATTCATCTACACCCGCAGTTTTTACAATACAGCCGTCAAGAGCGATGTTGCCGTATAGAACAGCTAAACCACCATCTTTAGAAAATGCATGTTCTGCATTGCGGATAACGCCTTTTTCACGATCGCCATCTAAAGTTGCATAGTAACGATTTTGAGAGAAAGCAACTTGCGTTGGTACACCACCTGGAGATGAGCGATAGAACTCATATACGTCTGCATCTTCAGTGCGAATAATATCCCACTTATCCAATGCATCTTTTAAAGTTTTCTCATGTACAGTTGGTAGTGATACATCAAGTAAATTCGCACGATCAAGTTCACCTAAAATGGCCATAATGCCACCTGCACGGTGTACATCTTCCATATGAACATCTTGTTTTGCAGGCGCTACTTTAGACAATACAGGCACGCGACGTGATAGTTCGTCAATATCGTCCATGGTAAAGTCAACTTCCGCTTCACTTGCCGCAGCTAATAAGTGTAGAACGGTATTGGTTGAACCACCCATTGCAATATCAAGCGTCATGGCATTTTTAAATGCAGCCTTTGTTGCAATTGAACGAGGTAAAATGCTTGCATCTTCTTGTTCGTAATAGCGCTTAGCCAATTCAACAATAAGCTGACCTGCTTTTAAGAATAATTTTTTACGATTAGCATGTGTCGCTACAATCGAACCATTACCCGGTAAAGATAAACCTAACGCTTCGGTTAAACAGTTCATTGAGTTTGCAGTGAACATACCTGAACATGAACCACAGGTTGGACATGCTGAACGTTCAAATTCTTCAACTTCTTCGTCTGTATAACTTTCATCAGCTGCAACAACCATTGCATCAACAAGATCAATCGCTTTTTCATTACCGCGGAATTTGACCTTACCTGCTTCCATTGGTCCACCAGACACAAAAACCACAGGAATATTCAAGCGCATCGCAGCCATGAGCATTCCCGGAGTAATCTTGTCACAGTTAGAAATACAGACCATGGCATCAGCACAATGCGCATTCACCATGTACTCTACTGAGTCAGCAATCAAATCACGTGATGGTAAAGAATAAAGCATGCCGTCATGCCCCATTGCGATCCCGTCGTCTACTGCAATCGTATTGAACTCTTTAGCAACACCACCTGATGCCTGAATTTCTGCTGCAACAAGCTGCCCTAGATCTTTAAGATGTACATGGCCCGGAACAAATTGAGTAAATGAATTGACCACCGCAATAATCGGTTTGCCGAAATCCTCATCTTTCATTCCTGTTGCACGCCATAAGCCACGTGCGCCAGCCATATTTCTTCCGTGTGTCGATGTTTTTGAACGATAGTCAGGCATTAGTGTTTCCAACAAGTTGTGCTTGAGCGAAATTTCTCCCACTCTGGCTGAATGATACTGATATAGCGTTAGATCAGTCGGAATATTGACTCATCATCATAATTTGATCATTCTCCATTCTATAGAAGCAAATAATATTCGGAAAGCCAAGAACAGTAATAGTCAGTCAATATTTAGCAAAACTTACATGAATAATTTTTTATTTTTTCATAACCTTTTTTTATCAATAAAAGTTTTTCAATAATTTTTTGTTCACTATTTAAAAACCAAATCTCTCAATAGCCATGAGTTTAGGGCTTCAAACGTTTTTCACGTATACTACCCACAAACTCTTTTTGGATTGCATTTGTGAAAATTATTTTTGCTGGCACCCCCGAATTTGCTGCAACAGCATTGGCGGCTTTATTAAAAACTTCCCATGAAATTATCGCGGTTTATACTCAACCAGACCGTAAAGCTGGTCGCGGACAAAAATTAACGCCATCTCCTGTAAAACAGCTTGCCCTTGAACATAATATTCCTGTTTATCAACCGCTTCACTTTAAAGCTTCAACAGAAGAAGGCTTGGCAGCGCAACAAGAACTCGCTGCTTTAGGTGCTGATGTGATGGTGGTTGCTGCCTATGGTTTGATTCTTCCACAAGCTGTACTCGATACACCTAAATATGGCTGTTTAAATATTCATGGCTCATTATTACCACGATGGCGCGGTGCAGCACCAATTCAGCGTGCAATCGCAACAGGTGATGATGAAACAGGAATTACGATTATGCAGATGGCTGCCGGTTTAGATACAGGCGATATGATGTATAAAACCTACTGCCCAATCACCGCCGAAGAGACCTCTGCCAGCTTGCATGACAAATTGGCTGTTCAAGGGGCAGAAGCGATTTGTACCGTACTTGAATCAGAACAAAGCTTGCAGAATTTTATTGAAAAACGTGAAGTGCAAGATGAAAGCCTCACAGTCTATGCACACAAGCTCGTGAAATCAGAAGCTCGAATTGACTGGTCAACTGATGCTATTCAACTTGACCGAAATATTCGTGCATTCAACCCTTGGCCTGTTGCCTTCGTTCAACTTGACGAAAATAATGCTCTGCGTGTTTGGAGTTCAACAATTTCTAGTCAAAACAAAGCGAATGTCCAAGCTGGTGAAATTATCGCGATTGATAAGCAAGGCGTACATGTTGCTTGTGGGCAAGATTCCTTTATTTGTCTGACCAGTGTGCAATGGCCGGGCGGCAAAGCAATGAATGCCCAACAAATTGCCCAAACTCAAAAACTTCACGTAGGACAAATTCTGCCATGAGTCAGGTTTCATCAAATTCGTCACGATTTAACTTACGTGCTCAAGTCGTCCAGACGTTATTAAAAGTTCAGCAAGGCCAATCACTCGCTAGTATTTTAAATACACAGCTAAATCAAGTTGCAGAACGTGACCGTGCACTATTTCATGAACTTGTTCTGGGCACACTACGTCAATGGTTTGCGCTTAAATCAATTAGCTTACCTTTACTCAGCAAACCGTTAAACAATGAAACTGTTGAAACCTGTCTTTACGTCGGTCTTTATCAAGTTTTATGCACGCGTATTGCTGCACACGCTGCCATATCTGAAACAGTAGACGCCACTAAACAACTTGGGTACCCAGCACTCAGCGGCATTGTGAATGCTATTTTGCGCCGAGCGACACGTGAAACTGATGAATTTCAACAAGGTTTACAACAGGCGCATGGCTTACCAAGTTGGCTTTATAAGCGTGTGAAAAAAGATTGGGGTGAACAAACCGAGTCTCTATGCCAATCATTAAAGCAAGTCGCACCTTTAACCTTAAGGGTTAATCAACGCCACATTGGCCGAGACGCTTATTTAGCAAAATTACAAAGTTCAGAAATTCAAGCACGCGCATGTATTTTATCTGAAGCAGGCATCGTCCTTGAGCAATCTGTTCAAATTACCCAACTACCCGGTTTTGAAGAGGGATGGTTTTCTGTACAAGATGAGCATGCTCAGCTATGTGCAACATTATTGCCAGATTTAGATAATAAAACAGTGATTGATGCTTGTGCAGCACCCGGTGGAAAAACGGCTCATTTACTCGAAAAGTTTAAACCGGCTCAACTCATTGCTATTGACCAAGATTCTAACCGTTTAGTCCGTGTGACTGAAAATTTAAACCGTTTAGCACTCGATCAAACTCATACTGAAATTTTGGCAGCAGATGCAACCCAATGGATTCCAGCGCAGCCTGTAGATTGTATTGTGCTAGATGCACCTTGCTCTGCAACAGGGGTCATTCGACGTCATCCTGACATACGTTTATTACGCCAATCTAGTGATATAGGCCAAACGATTGAGCTGCAAAAGCAGATCTTGCAGCACATGTGGCAACAACTCAAAGTTGGAGGCACACTGCTCTATATTACATGTTCAGTTTTAAAAGTTGAGAATGAACAGCAAATGATAGATTTCTTTGCAGAACATACGGATGCGAAAGAAATTAAAATTGAAGCTGATTGGGGAATTGAGCAAACCCATGGTCGCCAATTACTGCCGCAAGCACAATCTGGTGATGGATTTTATTATTGTAAAATTCAAAAAATTGCATAAAAAAAGCAGGCTTAAAGCCTGCTTTTTACTAGATCAGCATCAAAGTGTGTGCTGATCTTTTACATCTTCTAAAACATCATCTAACTCTTCAGGATGTTTCGACAAATGTAGAATGGATAAAATCAATCCACCCCATAAAAACACCATCGAAATCACCATCATCACGATTGCCGAAGTATTCATTATTTTATCCTCCTAGCGATCTTTCATTTTGCTTAACACGATTGCAACGACCGCACAGAAAATCACACTGCCCCAGCCGAATACACCTTGTAAGCTCATGCTATAAGTATCATAGCCATTTTTGATCAAATTAAAAACAGTCAAACAGAGTGTAGTTAACAAGATTAAAGATGTAATAACCGTTAAAGTGAAATCCCATCCCTTACCAACTTGAATGGTTGAGATACGATTTATATGGTCACTAAGTTCTTTAAGAGCCGAACGTTTAAACCAAGCTACGCTAATAATTGATATTAATGCGCCACCAATAATCCCGATGTTATTAATAAAGTGATCGACAATATCAACCAGTTTAATTGCATTTACACTTGAGAATAGAATAATTGATACGAGCGCACTACCACCACCAATAATGGTTACAGCTTTTTTACGGCCCCATTTCAATTTATCTTGCATTGCTGCAATAGGCACTTCCAAAATACTGACCATCGAAGAAATACCTGCGACGAAAAGTGAAGAGAAGAATAAGAGACCAAATAAATCGGCACCTGTACCTAAACTTGAAATAATTTTAGGGAATGCAATAAATGCCAATCCAATCCCGCCACTCACCACATCTTTAACTTCAGTACCAGCAGCATGTGCCATAAAGCCAAGCGCTGCAAAAATACCAATACCCGCTAGAATCTCTGTTGATGCATTTGCAAAACCAACGATTAAGCCAGAACCCGTTAAATTAGTTTTTGGTTTCAAATATGATGCATACGTCACCATGATCCCGAAACCAACAGAGAGAGAGAAGAAAGTATGGCCATAAGCTGCTAACCAAACTTTATAATCCATCATTGCTGACCAGTTTGGCGTAAAGAATGCATTCAAACCTTGAACAGCACCCGGTAAACGCAATGACTGGACTACCAAAATCGTGAATAGAACGAATAATAACGGCATGAAAATCTTATTAGATAATTCCACACCCTTTTTCACGCCACCATAAAGAATGATTAAAGTAAGTGCCCAAATTCCAACAATCGGCCAGAATAAATGACTTACAAACTGTAGATCAAAACCAGTCGCTTTTGAGGTTTGTAGGTAAGTATTAAAGAAGAAACCTTCTGGATCACTTCCCCACATTTGACCAATAGAGAAGTAAACGTAACTACCTGCCCACGTCAGGACGCTTGCATAATACAAACCGATGATGATGCAGACACAAACCTGCCACCACCCTAAAGTTTCTCCGCCTTTAAATAAAGCACGATATGCTTTTGGAGGTGAGCCAGTACTACGATGGCCTACCGCATAATCTAAAAATAGTAACGGTAAACCAGCAGTAATGAGTGCCAATAGATAGGGAATAAGAAACGCACCACCACCATTTTCATAAGCAACGTATGGAAAGCGCCAAATATTACCTAAGCCTACAGCCGAACCAACGGCTGCAATAATAAAACCAGATCGTGACGTCCAGTTTTCACGAGAATCTGCCATAAAACACCTAATGTTAAAAGATTACTTATTTTTACTGCTATTGTTGATTGTTATTCCGCATGCAAAAAAAGAACCAAAGAATACTTTTGTGTTTGATTGAGAATAAAAAGCACCTTGTGAGTATTTTTATTTCATTTCAAACAAGCAAAAATAGAAAATTCTTCCTTAAAGATTTTTGTCCATTTTTTGCCCCTATGTAGCTGAACAATACCTGTTTTTATTTCTTTTTACTGTAATTTCCATCAGAAATTTTACGAATTTTCCAAGTTTTTTTCACAATTGGTTATTTTTCAGCTCATCTTTACGCCCTAAAGCTTAGGGTCGGACATTATTGTTCAATGATATTTTATTCCAATTCATTGAAAGAGCTCTTCAATTACTCGACTTATCCAGTAATTTTTTCTTAACTCTTCAGTTTTCAATTAAGATTTAAATGTCACATTACTGTTAGATGACAAAATTTATACTAAAATTTTTATAGGCTTAGTGTCATCAAAACTAATAAATAAATATTAGTTATTTGAAATACATGGATTTTTATTCAGTCTCAAAAAATCTTATAGATATATACTCGATAGGCTTATTTTTTATCAATGCATCTGTAGCAAGATGTCTATATCATGCGCTCGAAGATTTCTTTTATTCGGATGTTAAAATGAAAATATTAAAAATGTCTTTATTAGCGCTCGGGATGGGCTTAAGTGGCTTTGCTCAAGCAGACTTTGTTGGAGTCAAAGGAGAAGTAGGCTACTGGTTTTATGACGGTAAAGCTAATATGTCTTCTCAATTCCCTGATGATCAGGATCTAGATCAAAAAGGTAGTGCTCAACTCTCATTGTCAGTAGAACACCCAATCCCATTTATTCCAAATGCAAAAATTCGTTACGTAAATTTAGATACTCAAACTAAATCAGAAACCTTAGGTCAAGCTAACTATAAAGTTGATTTAGATCATAGCGATTTTATACTCTATTACGAATTACTAGATAATATTGTCAGTGTAGATGCCGGACTTGGTGCAACTGTACTAAATGGTGATATCACTACGTATACAGGTAAGCGTGTGGATATTGATAAAACATATCCTATTGCTTATTTATCAGGTGAAGTAAAACTTCCATTTACAGGCTTAAGTGCTAAAGGTGAAGCAACGTATACAAACTTTGATGATGCACGAATTACAGATGCATTAGCAGAAGTAAAATATAAGTTTGCAGATAACCTATTAATTGATCTTGGTTTAACAGCAGGCTATCGCATACTCAATATTGATTTAGATGACTACGATAATAATGACCTTAAATTTGAGTTTAAAGGTCCCTATGTAGGCTTAGAAGCACATTTCTAAACCAGAACAAGCTAGAAATTTCTTTTATATAAAAAAGGACTCTTCTAGAGTTCTTTTTTATTGCATTGATTCTTTATTTTCGTCATATAATTTTCCAAGCATAAAAAAACACCCTCAACTGTTAAGTTGAGGGTGTTTGAATAATGAGCTGGCGATGACTTACTCTCACATGGGAAACCCCACACTACCATCAGCGCTAAGAGGTTTCACTTCTGAGTTCGGGAAGGGATCAGGTGGTTCACTCTTGCTATGGTCGCCAGCACAACTGGTATGGATACTTGCATTGGTCTTATTGGTTGCCGATGCTTTTTCCAAATCTTTACAGATGGGCTGATTGAGTCTTACTTTATTTTGTTCATTTTAGCTAAGCGTATAACTAAATCAAGTTGCTTTGCATATTAATGAATCGATTGATGCTTTATATACAACTGCTTGGGTGTTGTATAGTCAAGCCTCACGAGCAATTAGTATTGGTCAGCTTCACA
>NZ_FODU01000023.1:0-37008 GCF_900110445.1 Acinetobacter sp. yr461 | reverse complement strand
AAAAAAGGCCAGTATCTTTACTGGCCTTTTTTTTCAAACTAAATATTGATTAGCGGTCGAATTTACGACGCGGTGGTTTATCATCGAAGCTACGACGCGGACGATCTTCACCACCAAAGCTACGTTTTGGACGATCATCACCACCGCCGAACGCTGGACGTTCACCACGTGGTTTGTCATCAAAACTACGACGCGGACGATCTTCACCGCCAAACGCTGGACGCTCACCGCGTGGTTTATCATCGAAGCTACGACGCGGACGATCTTCACCACCAAAGCTACGTTTTGGACGATCATCACCACCGCCGAACGCTGGACGCTCACCACGTGGTTTGTCATCGAAACTACGACGTGGGCGATCTTCACCACCAAATGCTGGACGCTCACCGCGTGGTTTATCATCGAAGCTACGACGCGGACGATCTTCACCACCAAAGCTACGTTTTGGACGGTCACCAAAACCACCTTCACGACGTGGTTTATAATCTACGCGATTACCACGGTTATCATCATTCGATTCAAAACGCGGTTTATCATTGAAACCACCTTCGCGACGTGGACGATCTGAAGTGAACTCACGACGTGGACGATCTTCAAAACCACCTTCACGACGTGGACGGTCTGAATTGAACTCGCGACGCGGACGATCTTCACCGCCGAACGCTGGACGCTCACCACGTGGTTTATCATCGAAGCTACGACGTGGACGGTCATCACGACCACCTTCACGGCGTTTAAAGTTGCTTTCGCCTTCAAAACGACGACCACCACCAAAACCACCGCCGCCATTACGACGACCATCACGACCACCGCCGCCATTACCACTACGGCCACGACCACCGCCATCACGACCTGAACGAGCAGGAGGTGGAGATGGCTCTAAGCCTTCAATTTCAGAAACACTCAAACGTGCTTCTAAATATTCTTCAAGTGCACGGATCTTACCGCGTTCACGATAAGTCGCTAAAGTAATTGCTTGACCAGTACGACCAGCACGACCAGTACGACCAATACGGTGTACATAATCTTCATGCTTCATCGGAAGACCGAAGTTAATTACGTGAGAAATAGTCGGAACGTCAAGACCACGAGCAGCAACGTCAGTTGCAACTAGGATTTTTGCACGACCTTCACGAATACTACGTAAACGACGGTTACGAACTGTTTGTGGCATTGCACCATGAAGTGCAACAACAGAATGACCTGCTTCAGCAAGTTCTTCTGCCAACATATCTGTATCTTCTTGCGTGCTAGCAAAAACAACAGCTTGATCTAAGTTTTCATCACTTAACCAATGTGTAAGTAATTTTTTCTTATGTTCGAAGCCATCAGTCCAATGCAATGTTTGCGTAATATCTGTATTGGTTGAATGACCTGTTTCAATTGCGATACGCATAGGATCTTTCATCATGCATGATGCAAGACGAATGATACGATCAGCAAATGTTGCAGAGAACATTAATGTTTGTTTACGGTTAGCTGCTAATTCGCTAATTGCTTCTAAGTCTTCAGAGAAACCTAGGTCAAGCATACGGTCCGCTTCATCAACGATTAAAGCATCTACTTGATCTAATTTAATTTGACGACGATTCACCAAGTCAAGTAAACGACCAGGTGTTGCAACAACAACTTGCGCGCCTTTTAATTGTTGAATTTGTTTTGCAAATGGCATACCGCCCATAATGGCAGCAATACGAACACCTTTCATGTGACGTACAAGTGCAATTGCATCTTGACTTACTTGCTGTGCCAATTCACGAGTTGGTGAAATTACCAAGATATTCGGTTGAGTCACTGCTTTCATACGGTCTTTGAACGGTACAACAGACTCTTGACCAGCTAAAGCATTTAATGTTGGGAGTAAGAATGCTGCAGTTTTACCAGAACCAGTTTGGCTTGATACGAGAAGGTCTTTACCTTCTAAAGCAGCAGGAATTGCTTGTTCTTGTACAGCAGTCGGGGTAGTAAAACCTAAACCTTCAAGCGCTTGTTGTAAGGTTTCATGCAAAGAAAATTCGGCAAAAGATTTGCTCATAGAGAGTTTCACCCTTGTGGGTGCTCCATTTTTAATAAATACAAAATAGACATCGGCAAAAAGCGGCAAAGCAAAATTAGCTGAAAGCTTTTATTCAGCAGCAATCCGAGTAACGACGATGTGGACTAAACGCATGCTTGATTACGGCCGAACCTGAAGAATCGCTGAGCGATCGGGGCGCAAGAAATGGTCCTCTCTATGGACGGCGTGCGCTTACAATGAATAGAACAGAATGTTCAGGTAATGAACGGAAATTTAAGTGCGTTGGCGGATTATAGCAGAAATAAATTAAAAGTCACCTGTTTTAATCAACTTTATTCATATTTCTCGAATTAATTTAATTTTACTCTTTACTTAAAACACAAAACCCTCTGATTAAAGAGGGTTTTATTTATAATACGCTAAATTATTTTGCAGCTTTATCCCAAGCTGGAACAACTGTTTGCATTAAAGGTTTTAATAACTTAAGCGAACATGCAAGTACTTGACCATTTTCAAATGAGTTATTACCACCACGTGCGTCAACAACTACACCGCCCGCTTCTTTAAGAATAAGTTCACCAGCAGCAATATCCCATGGCTTTAAACCAAGCTCAAAGAAACCATCAAAACGACCTGCAGCTACATACGCTAAATCTAGAGCAGCTGAACCGCCACGACGGATTTGTGCACCTGCTTGAGTAACCGCTAATAACGATGCGAAGTGCTGCTCTGCATAAGATACGATTTCGCCAGCACGTTTAGCACGGTAAGGATGGCCTACTGCCAAGAATGTATTCTCTAAACTATCTTTTACATTTACACGAATACGGCGTTGATTCATAACTGCACCGCGACCACGGCTAGCAGAGAACAACTCATCACGTACTGGATCGTAGATTACGCCGTGTTGAGTAACACCTTTATGTTGAACTGCAATAGAAATACAGAAATGAGGGAAACCATTAATAAAGTTTTGTGTGCCATCAAGCGGGTCAATTACCCAGCACCACTCTGCATCATGGCCTTTGCCTTCTTGCAAACCAAACTCTTCACCTAAGAAGCTATGGTTCTTATAACTTTTACGTAACGTATCAATCGCTAATTGTTCTAAATAACGATCTACACGTGTTACTGGGCCATCAATGCCTTTCTCTTCAACTTGTAAATCGAGTTTATGACGATTTTGATGCGCTTTTAAAAGCTCTTGACCAACTGTTTGAGCCGCACGCGCAGCCATAACCACCATAGGTTCCATTGAACACCCACTAGACAAATTTGAAGATTTTGACAAAGAATAATGCATAAAAGCGCAGATATTTTAGCAAATATATGCGCTTTTAGGGGGAAAATGTTTCAAAAATTTTATTGGAGGCCTAAACCACCTGATTGAGCTTAAGCCAAACTCTCTCAATTGAGCTCAAAATACCTTTAGCATCCAACCCGCAGTCTTGTAGCATTTGTCCGTGTGAAGCCTGTTGTAGGAACAAATCTGGCAAGCCTAAATTAATGATAGGTTTCACAATTTGTTCTTGCGCCATAAACTCATTGACAGCGCTACCTGCACCACCCATAACGGCATGCTCTTCAACTGTGACAAATAAATGAGTATTTTCAGCTAAATCACGAATCATTTTTTCATCAAGCGGTTTCACAAATCTCATATTTACAACACGCACGCCCACATCATGTTTTTGTGCAAATTGTTCAGCAGCCTCTATAGCAACCATCACTCTGCTACCGAATGCCAAAATTGTAATCTGCTCTTCACAGCTAGTCTTTATTTCAGCAACGATTTCAGCTTTCCCTAATTCAATAGTGGTCAACTCTTGCTGAATTTCAACACCTACACCTGCACCACGAGGGTAACGTACCGCAGCTGGTCCATTATAGACATAGGCTGTATGAAGCATCTGACGACATTCATTTTCATCTTTTGGCGCCATGATGACTATGTTTGGAACTGTACGCATGTATGCATAATCATATGCACCTGCATGAGTTGGACCATCTTCACCAACCAAACCAGCACGGTCAATCCCGAAAGTCACATCAAGGTTCTGTAATGCAACATCATGAATAAACTGATCGTAACCACGCTGCAAGAACGTCGAATAGATTGCAACAACAGGTTTTAAGCCTTCACAAGCCATTCCTGCTGCAAGTGTTACAGCATGCTGTTCAGCAATTGCAACATCAAAGAATCTCTGTGGAAATTCTTTAGCAAACTGAACCATGCCCGAGCCTTCACACATTGCAGGTGTGATCGCGAGTAGACGCTCATCTTGCGCCGCTTCATCACATAACCACTGACCAAATACATCAGAATATTTAGGTGGTGTTTTACCTGCTGAGATTGCATTAATTTTGCTAATTGCATGATAGGTAATCGGATCCGCTTCTGCAGGAGTAAAGCCTTTACCTTTTTTAGTATAGACGTGTACTAAACGTGGACCTTTACGCTTCTTCAGAGCATTAAATACTTGGGCCAGTTGATTTACGTCATGGCCATCAAATGGACCAAAATAATCAAAACCAATTGCTTTAAATAAATTATCGGCCGCATCTGTTGCTGATTGATGCAAACGAGAGTTATAAGTCCATTTTGGATGTGGCTGTATATACGCTTCGCCATCTTCATTAACGTTAACTAAATGGCCTTTTTCCCAAATTGCAGCCAAATGTTTAGCAAAACCACCTGTACTACAAGAAATTGACATGTCATTGTCATTGAGCACAACAATTAAATCGGCATTATGTGCAACAGCATCGTTCATGGCTTCAAATGCCATACCCGCTGTCATTGCACCATCACCTACAATACAAACCACTTCACATGGGTCGTTTTGATAACGACGTGCTAACGACATTCCTAAACCAGCCGAAATTGCTGTTGATGAATGTCCTACGCCAAATGTATCGAAAACTGATTCTTCTCTAGCTGGAAATGCTGCTAAACCATTTTTAGAACGAATCGTCGTCATTTGTTCACGACGACCTGTCAGGACTTTGTGCGGATAGGCCTGATGTCCTACATCCCAAACTAATCGGTCATTTGGAGTATTAAAGCAATAATGCAGCGCAACCGTCAGCTCAACCACGCCGAGATTAGCACCGAAATGGCCACCACTCTGGCCTGCTGCATATAAAATATATTGACGCAACTCATCAGCCACTTGAACCAATTGGCTATGCTCGAGCTGACGTAATTGTTGAGGATGATCAATTGCATCTAACAATGGCGTAACAGGGCGTTGAGTTGGAATTTCGGTATACAACATATGTGGCAAAGCCTTTATAAGCCTGGCAAATCCTAAGCTGGGTCAAAATGGGTCGATCATACAATCGAATGAAGTCACCTTCAATCAGCCACATTTGCGAACGAGGTCATGCAAAGCAGTCTCTCATACATCATGGGTATGGTTGGCAGATTATCCTGAATAATCTGACTATTTATCAACTATTATCGTCTTCTTTATACAAAAAAGAAAACCTTCATACGCAAAATGATTATGACAATTCGACCAATCTCCCAGCATTACGCTATACTTTAAACCGTTTTCGGTTAAAAGATGAGTTAATCTGTGCCTATAGAGTTCATTGCAACATCAAAACTTCCGACCGCTTTTGGTGAATTCAATATTTCTGTTTTTCAAGATCCGGTATCAGGTGAAGAACATGTGGCACTTTCTAAAGGGTTAGAAAATCCACCTACAGGTCCTGTTTTGGTTCGTGTGCATTCAGAATGCTTAACAGGTGATGCGTTTGCGTCATTAAAATGCGACTGTGGCCCTCAATTACAGGCAACTCAAAAGCTCATCAACGAGGCAGGACAAGGCGTTATTTTATATTTACGTCAAGAAGGCCGTGGTATTGGACTTACAAATAAAATTCGCGCCTATGCCTTACAAGATCAAGGCCATGACACTGTAGATGCAAATTTACTTTTAAATTTACCTGCCGATGCACGTCGTTATGACATGTGTAGCATCATGCTAGATCACTTAGCAGTGAAAGAAGTAAAATTAATTACCAATAATCCTTTGAAAATTCAGGCACTCAAAGATCAAGGAATTAATATCGTTGGCCGTGTTCCATTAACGGTTGGACGCAACCCTTTTAATGAACAATATTTAAAAACAAAACGTGAACGTATGGATCACCTTTATCAAAAAGATGATTTTTAAGCCAAAATTATAAATTTAAAAATAATTGGAAGGGATTTTTAAGACATTTCTTAAAAATCCCTTACTTTCTTTATGGTTTTATGCTTTGATGTATCTATCTCCTATCTCAATCATCTTTGAGGGTCACTATGCAACATCCGACTTCAACAGATATTCAACGTGTCCGCGAATTTCTCCTCGATTTACAAGCCCGTATATGTGCTGGTTTAGAACAACAAGAAAAAGCTGGCGGCGGTACGAGCGAATTTATTATTGATGATTGGGAGCGTCCTGAAGGTGGTGGTGGTCGTTCACGAGTTTTGCAAAATGGTACAGTGATTGAAAAAGGTGGTGTGATGTTTTCTCACATCAACATTAGTAAACTCCCCGCTTCTGCTACAGAAAGACACCCTCAAATCGCTGGTGCTAAAGCGCAGGCACTTGGTGTGTCATTAGTGATTCATCCTAAAAATCCCAATATTCCAACTTCTCATGCCAATGTACGTTTATTCGTTGCAGAGCCTGAAGGACAAGATCCAATTTGGTGGTTTGGCGGTGGTTTTGACTTAACACCGTTCTATCCAGATGAGCAAGATGTTATCGATTGGCATCAAGCCGCTTACGACTTATGCCAGCCTTTTGGTGACAATGTCTATGCAGAACATAAAAAATGGTGTGATGATTATTTCTATTTAAAACATCGCGATGAACAACGAGGCGTCGGTGGTTTATTTTTTGATGATCTAAATGGCTGGGATTTCGAAACTTGCTTTAAATATATTCAAGCTGTGGGTAATGGCTATTTAAATGCCATTCTGCCAATTTTTGAAAAACATCGTGAACAACCTTATACCGAAGTACAACGAGAGTTTCAGCTTTACCGTCGCGGCAGATATGTCGAATACAACTTAGTCTATGACCGCGGAACATTGTTTGGCTTACAAACAGGCGGACGTATCGAATCTATTTTAGTCAGTCTACCTAACCTTGCAGGTTGGTCTTATCGTCCTGAATGGGATGAAGACTCTCCAGAGAAACGTTTAACTGACTATTACCTAAAACCACGTGACTGGCTAAATTTAAAAGAAAAAGTCGCTTAATTTTTTGCTTTTTGGAGATTCTTTGGCTTCCACCCTAAAGAATCTCCTTTTTTATTTTCAACTTCTTTGTTTCTATTCAAATATTTTTTCTGATTCCAATTTGGCTTATAGTGAGGCCTGCTGAATATTCAGCACAGATTTTAACTGCTTCATGCCATTTTAAAATTTTGGATATAACAATGACCAAACAGTTTGCAGTAATTGGCAATCCGATCGAACAATCACGCTCTCCTGAATTGCATCATGCTTTCGCTCAAAAAACAGGTGTTGACCTCGACTATCAAAAACGTCTTGCCCCTCTTGATGGTTTTGAGCCAAATATGCGTAGTTTCTTTGCAAATGGCGGAAGTGGCATGAACGTTACTGTGCCGTTTAAAGAACAGGCTTTCGCTTTGTGCAATGTGCTAACCGAGCGTGCTCAGATTGCAAAAGCAGTTAATACGTTATGGATGGAAAATGGCAAATTACACGGCGATAACACAGATGGCCAAGGCTTAGTTGCCGCGATTCAAGCTTTAGACTGGAACCTAGAAAATACGACTATTTTAATTTTAGGAGCTGGCGGTGCAACTCGTGGTGTTATTTATCCACTAGTACAAGCTGGCGCAAAAAAGATTGTGATTGCAAACCGTACTCTAGCTCGTGCCGAACAACTTATAGATGACCTAAAAGTAGCCGTCCCGCAAGCTCAATTACAAGCAATTTCTCTAAATGAGCTAGAAGGGAAATTTGATATTGTAATTAATGCGACTTCTGCAAGCCTTTCAGGCGATGCTCTACAGCTTCCTGAAAATTTACAATTCGAACATGCCTATGAAATGGCATATGGGAAACCATCTAGCTTCCTTGATCAAGCTAAACAACGCAATGTGCCCTATTCTGAAGGTTTTGGGATGTTAGTCGGTCAGGCTATTGAATCCTTTTCTATCTGGAATGGCGTAAGACCTGAATTAAAAGATTTTCTATAAATATAAAAAAAGAACCTACATGATGTAGGTTCTTTTTTACTTCATTTATTATTTTTTGGTCGTAACCATTTGCTGATAAACATCTCGGAAAATCTCATAATCAATAAATTCATTATGTTCAGGTTTTAAATTCTGAATTGTTTTTTCCGTAAGTTGCTGTTTACGTGCAGCAACATACACCTTCCCTAAAATATCAGCTGTTTGTGACAACAATTGTTTTTCTTCAGCAGAAGCACCATTTTGTTGTTCAAATTCTAATTGATATTGTTTCGAGAAAAGCTGCTCAGGCTGCTTATATTGTTTCTGTAATTTTTGCCATGCTTCACGCCCAGCCTTACCTTGCATTGTTGTAATCACAATATGGTCTACAGCACGGCCTAAATCATTATCAAACTGATCTTCTTGTTCAAGATGATGCTTTTTCTGCAATCCCTCGATACGCTCTAAAGCCTTACCTTGAGGATTATAGGTTTCTTCTTCAGAGAACCAATAAGCATAAACTTCGGCAATTTCTTGCAACTGTTGAACTGAATAATAATTAATATATGACGGTTTTTCGGCAGTCAATTTTGCAATAAACACAGCCTTATACGTTTTGTCATAGGCACGTGTTGCATCATAAGTTTGGTTAGCCAACAGCGCCAGATTCGAATCTAAATCTTGTACATCGCTATGTGAGCCAACTGGATGTTCAGAAACATCACTTTGCCCAAGTTTTTCACTAAAACCTTTTACAAAGTTTTCAAATAAAGAACCCTTACTTGCTTCAGCAACTGATTTAGCTTGTTTAAGCTGCTGCTGGTCAATTGAAGTTGCTTTACCATAATTTAGAATTTGCATGTCTGCTTTAATATTAAAGCGATGGTTAAATTCAGCTGGTGTATATGCAATATCGTAATCTACGTTGACTGCACGGCCTTTTTCATCGAGTCCAACATCAATCGTAATTGGATTTCTTTGTTTTGGTAAAGCTTGTTCGATCTCTGCTTTATGCTTTAACCATAAAGCTTTGAATGCTTCATCATTCACAAACTGGTTCTGATCATAAGCAGCAAAAGTTTGTTTTAAAGCAGCTTGACGAGACTTGATCTGAGTTTTTTGGGCACTCTCTACGCTTTGATCAAGAACATCAACACCATATATTTGACAGTAATTAATATCCCCTAAAACTACTGGTTTTTTAAGGGTCTGTAACTCAACACATTGTTCTTCTGTAAGGGTTGGGCCTTCTTCATCTTGGGTAGTTTGTTCGGCATCCGCTACCGCAACATCAGCAGCATCCTCATCTTGGCCTGAAGCAGAAGCCTCGTCTGCTGCTGCCGTTGCTTCTTGAGCGGCACTTGATTGTTCTTCATCGCCTTCCTCAGAAGCCAATGTACCGCCAAAATGAGCGTTAATGAGTGAGTAAAGTTGTTGACTGACTGCCGCTGCATCGTCAGAAGAAACCTTCTGCCCTTCGGCACCACCTGACTTTTTCTTAGCTTCAGAAGCAGCAAGTTCAGTTGCTATAGATTCAGCAATCTTTTGGTCATCAAATCCTAAAACACTTTTTTGCAGGTATTTTTCATTGACTTGGCCATATAAATCGACTTGCAGCAGTAACTCCTCAACCGTATCTTTTAAACGAATTTTTTCTACAATTCCTGCCTTACGGTCAGCGTCTGTAATAGGTAAACGTTGTAAATTTTGCGGGTCAGCCAAACGATAAGAAACGGCGCCAGAAGCCTTCGCATATTCAACAAACTTCTTCATATCGACGTTCGTAAACAGATCTTTATATTTCGAAAAATCGACATAGGCTAAGTTGTTTTGATTATCTTTATTCACCAAATAAGGCATTAATCCGAAATAATTAACGTAAAATTTATAATCCTTTAGATCAAGCACCATTGGCAATTTTGCCTGCACGAGTAAAGTCGGTTTTTCATATCTTGCAGTGAGGTTGAAAGACCCCATTTTTTGACGATAATGAACTGAACCATCGTAACTAAATTGGAGATCATTTAATAAATTGATTAAAACGGCATTTACTTTTTCTGAACGTGATTCGCCAGATACACCCGAAACAGATTGCTCATTTGCAATTGCGGCATAAAGCGCCTGCTTCTGTTTTTTATTCAAATTAATTTTTTGTTCACGTAAATATTGATCTACTTTTTTTTGCACTTCAGCATCAAGTTGAGCACTTTTCTCTACAGTGCTTATTTTGTTGGGCTGATTTGAATCAACATTAACTTTAAAATGCCCGCGGTAGTCATAGCTTGGGTATTCATACATTGCATTCATACCCTGAATGACTTTTTGATCTAAATGAGCAGATGCCACTGATGGACGTAGGCTATGCTGCGCACATGCGGTCAAACCCAAACTGAATAAACATAAACTGAGATATTTTAAATGCATAACCTTTTTTAAAACCTTATCGCTTTATCTTTTTAGCAAAACTTGCTAAAAATAAAAAAATAGTTGTTTTTTCACATAAAAGTATAAGTCCTGAATGTAGCAGAAAATGTATTTTCAGGTGTATTTATTTTCGACAAAATTCGCTTTTCTGACATTTCTTTCGGATGTGATTATCATTGTATTTTTATCATGCGAGTGAATAATCAAATCATCGATTCAGATAATCCCACAATGATTCAAAATTAGGATTAAAGCCATGCCAGCATATAAAGCCCCGCTACACGATATTCGCTTCTTAATGAATGAAGTATTAGATTACCCTGCTCACTACAAAACTTTATCAAATGGTGAAAATGCAGATCCAGATACCGTTGATATGATTCTTGAAGGTGCGGCAGATTATTGTGAAAACGTATTATCGCCACTTAACCAATCTGGCGATGAAGAAGGTTGCCATTTTGACAACGGCGAAGTAACTACACCTAAAGGCTTTAAAGAAGCTTATGACCAGTTCGTTATGGGTGGTTGGCAAGGTCTTTCTTATCCAGAAGAATTTGGTGGTCAAGGCCTACCAATGTCTTTAAACCTCATCAAATCAGAAATGATGGGTACTGCAAACTGGTCATTTACGATGTACCCTGGCTTAAGTTCAGGTTGTATGAACACCATCTTGCAATTCGGTACCGATGAGCAAAAACAAACGTATATGCCTAAACTTGTTGAAGGAACTTGGAGCGGCACGATGTGCTTAACCGAACCTCAATGTGGTACCGACTTAGGGCAAGTTAAAACTAAAGCTGAACCTCAAGCAGATGGCACTTATAAAATCTCTGGTACAAAAATCTTCATTTCTGCCGGTGAACATGATTTAACTGAAAATATTATTCACATCGTACTTGCACGTCTTCCAGATGCGCCTGCTGGTACTCGTGGTATTTCATTATTTATCGTACCTAAATTCATACCTACTGCTGATAGTGGTATCGGTGAACGTAATGCAGTGACCTGTGGTTCAATCGAACACAAAATGGGGATCCGTGCTTCTGCAACTGCTGTACTAAACTTTGATAATGCCACTGGTTATTTAATCGGTGAAGTCAACAAAGGTTTACATGCAATGTTTACCTTCATGAACACAGCACGTATTGGTACTGCTGTTCAAGGTATTGCGCATGCTGAGTTATCGTTCCAAGGTGCATTACCTTATGCGAAAGATCGTATGTCTATGCGTGCACTTTCTGGTAAAAAAGAACCTGAAAGAGTTGCAGATGCCATCATTCATCATGCTGACGTACGTCGCCTGTTGTTGACTCAAAAAGCAATTGCTGAAGGTGGCCGTTCAATGATCTATCATGCTGCAAAACTTGCAGACAAAATGACAGATGCATTAACACGTGGCGACCAAGCTGCTTACGAAGACTACGATGATAAACTTGGTTTCTACACACCAATTTTGAAAGGTTTCTTGACTGAACTTGGTTTAGAAGCTGCAAACAACGGTATGCAAGTTTACGGCGGTCATGGCTACATCAAAGAATGGGGCATGGAACAAATCGCTCGTGACGCTCGTATCTCAACGCTATACGAAGGTACAACAGGCATTCAAGCACTTGACTTGATTGGTCGTAAAGTATTGCTTAGCTCAAAAGGTAAAGTGGTTCGTGACTACACTGCTGAAATCTTAAAATTCTGTGCTGCACACGCACGTAATAAATACTTACGTCGTTTTGCTTGGGATTTAACTAAGCTTTGTGCTCAGTGGAACACTTTAACAGTTCGTATTATGCTTGCTGCACGTAAAGACCGTGACATCGTATCTTCTGCTTCTGTAGATTTCTTGATGTTCTCAGGTTACGTGATGATGGCTTACTTCTGGGCGCAACAAGCAGTCATTGCTTCTGAGAAACTAGAAGCAGGTGATGGTGCAGAAACACCTGAATTCTATAAGGCAAAAATCAAAGTTGCAGACTTCTACTTTGACCGTATGTTACCTCGTACCCAAGGTCATGCAGAATCAATGGTGACAACCTCTCGCACATTAACATCATTACCAGTTGAACACTTTAGCTTCGACTACTAATCATTTTTAAATCGTGAAATGAAAAGAGCGCAATTCATATTGCGCTCTTTTTTATTCAAGTAAAAATTTAAAATTTATTCTTTAGTCAGAACATAAGCTTGCTTCGGAACAAAATAGTTTTGTTCCAAAAACTCACGGTTTTTACCGTAGTCGCTATAAAACAGTTTTTCTAGATTCACGATCAATCTTTTGTTTAAATCAACATTAAAATAAAAATTAACATTAGATAAAGGGCAGTGAATGGTTAACTCATGCTCTCTTTCATGCACTTTCCAATTTAAATCAGGACACAACTGATTTATAGCAGTACTTTTGGCTCCATCCTTACTTCCCACTCGGCCAAAATGAATAACATTCCAATAAGCTGATCCATTGGGTAATAAATTTAAAATGTACTCTGCCTCTCCAGACTCACAATCGGCAAACGCATCCTCACATGAAATTCGGGTGTGATATCGCCCTACATATTGCAATGAAATTGCGCTTAATTTTTTGGTTTGATCTAAATTTTCTTGAGGTAAAAAAGTACGACCTGCCACATAATCTAATGTTTTTGTAGATGTACTATTTTTTATTAAATTTTCTTCATTGGTAGAACTAGAACTTGGACTAGAGTGATCTTTGGAGTTGGTGTGGTTTATGTCGCAAGCACTAAGTGTCAGGCACATCATAGTCCCTACAACCAAATGCTTAACTAAAAACCTAGACCGCTTCAAAGACATATACATTATTCACAGATAACAGCAACAACCATGTTTATATTCATTTCAGGCACGAGCCAATTGCTGCCATAAAACTTTAAGCCCTGAAAAGGTGCATTTTAGTTGATGTTGGTTTCCTTCATTCTAATCCTTTACATATTTTAACCATTTTACTTTTTAAAAGACTTTAAACCCGTTATTTCGTCTCCATATTTTTATTAAGCAAGAGAATAAACAATTCCTTGTAACTTTTTATTTTTAAGGAGAATTAGATGGCCAGTTCTGGTTTATATCGCTCGAACCGACATAGCATGATCGCCGGTGTAATGGGTGGTATTGCTGAACGTTTTGGTTGGAACGTAACTTTACTACGCATTATTTTTGTTGTGATTTCAATTATGAGTGCGGCCTTTCCCGGAATCTTAGTTTATCTGGTTTTGTGGTTAGTCATTCCGAAAAAACAGCCAGAACATATTGAAGGCTATCGACAATCCGTCCGAACTATACATGAAGAGCAAACACGTTAATTAATTTTGGTCGCTACGGTTGCATCCCCTAATCAACCGTAGCTTTTTTTTGCTCTGTTTTTTTAGATTATATTTTACGGTTTAACTGCTGTTGTAAGGCAGCAATCATATCTGCACGGCTAATCATTCCGATTAACTTCCGCTCCTCGACCACTGGAATATAATTAAAAGATTTTTCGACAAAATAAGGCACAAGATCTTGAATAGGCTGTGTTGGCAATACTGTCACCACTCTATGACTCATAATCTGTTTCACATAATGCTGCCAAGAGTTTCTTGGGTCCGCTGCACCTTTAAACCATTCCACAACTTCATATAAAGCTAAAGTTCCTACTAGATGATTGTCAGCATTTACCACTGGTAAGCTCATGAGATTAATATGCTTGAACTTATCCAGCGCCTGATGAATATCATCATCTTCATGCAACTTAATCACATCACGGCTCATAATATCCTGACATGTATATTGATTGACTATGCGTTCGTTGGCATGTTCCTGTGCATCTAAAATAATTTTTTCTAAATCGTATTGGCTAATATCTAACAGTTCAGTGTGGTGCTCTAAAGCGTACTCAATATCTTTCGGTTGAATCGATACTTTTTGAGTCGGTGTTGGGTCTTTGCTACGCTCATTGAGACGTGCAGTAACTGGATAATGTCTTCCAATTAATCTATTAAAAAAGACGGCGAAACCGAGTAAAAGTAACGAGTTGAGCAGAACGGGATAAAAAACGAAATAAAAGCCTAATTTATGAATTGCTGTACCACCTAACACAGCCGTAATTGCGACTGCACCACTTGGTGGATGCAAAGAGTCAGTAGTCATCATTAAGAATATGGCAAAGCCTACTGCGACACTGAAAGCAGTGGTTAAATCAGGAATCCACTGTGCGCAGGCAACCCCAATAATTCCGGCTAGCGTATTACCAACAATCACATTCCATGGTTGAGCCAATGGACTGGTTGGCACAGCAAATAAGAGAACAGATGAAGCTCCCATGGGTGCAATGTACCAGGCATTAATTCCACCTAGAACATACCAGCTAATTAAGGAAGAAATTGCTAAACCACACAGTGCTCCAACACCGCAAAGCAACCGTTCTTTTAAGGGTAAAACCTTAAAATTTGGTTTTAAAATCTGTAACCATTCTCGCTGTATAACACTCACAGTACACCTTTGGGGATATGCCGTTATTTATAACGGGCAAAAGTATACGCCCAAAGCCACATAAAGTGCATTTAAATTATATCTTTCAAAGATAAGAAACTCTGTTGAATTATCTTTTGTTATTTTAAAACTTTAATATTCAATTAGTTTTTCATTTAAATAGCGCCAATAACGTTTCGGCAAATATTGCACATGAAGTTTTATATTCTGACGTTCCGTAATGTTCACACTCTTAAAATAATCTTTCCAAAGCTGGTCATATAAGACTTCTTGCTCATCTAACTCCAGCTGAAAGCTTTGGCTCATTCCGTTATTTAAATTACGGTCAATGTCGGGTGCTTCGAGTGAAACTTCATGTATTTCCCTTAAATCATAATAAAGTCCAAACTTACGTTTCTCATCATAAATGAGCCAACGCTGATCTTGATAACGCCGTTTAAAATGCGGCTGAATGAGCGGTAAAACATTAAAATCGGGACGTACCAAACTTAAAAAAAGCTCATCTTTGGTTTTCTTAAAACGAATAAAAGCTTCCATCCGATGCTTCTCTCGCCCGACCTTTTTCGTCCACTGCGAAATTGCTAAAACACTTGGGTGCGAATAATCTTTTTCTATCGAGGAGTGACTAGTAAAAACGTAAATACAGTAATTAAATAAATGCTGATAGGCATCTAAAGACTCAGATAAATAAGTAAAATAAAATTGCCTTAAAGAAGACGAAGAAAGCTTTTTTTGCAGCGCGGACCACACACGTTCGGCATGTAGCTCGTTATTTGAAACCTCAATTTTATCGGCAAATAAACCATGTTGAGCCGCATCATTCAAACAGAGTCTGACCTGTAATTCTTTGAATTGAAATGCGCGAAATACACAACTGAGTAGTCCGACCATTGAGCCATCAAAATAGTAAGCTACCTCATCATTAAACATGGCTAAAACCCAAGGCTTAATTGTGGCGAAAGCTGCTGTACATATTTCGATGAACCCTGCGTTAAAATCTGCTGCCGAATAAAACTTGAAGATAATTCCTTTTGAAACTTTGGACTGTCTTCACAGCGAATAAAGAATTTTGCACGCTGGTAGGCAACACCTAACTTTTTAAGTAAATCGGTATGAATTTTTCCAAAACGGCGAGCCTGTACAATTTTCTTGGCCGATTTCACCCCAATCCCTGGTACACGCAAAATCATTTGATAATCGGCATGATTTAAATCTACTGGAAATTGCTCTGGATGCCTTAAAGCCCAGCCTAATTTCGGGTCTACATCAAGATCCAAATTTGGGTGTTTTTCATTGACGATTTCATTGACCTGAAAGCCATAAAAACGCATCAACCAATCACTCTGATAGAGTCGATTTTCCCGAAGTAACGGCGGTGCAGAACCGACTGCTGGCAAGTAATTATTTTCGGTATTAATTGGAATATAACCCGAAAAATAGACTCGTTTGAGCTTAAATTCTTTGTAGTGTTTATCCGCCATAAACAAGACATCTTGGTCTGACTCTTGATGAGCACCCACCACCATTTGGGTGGTCTGCCCTGCTGGTACATATTTCGGCACATGCTTAATAATTTGACGTTCGTCTTTAAGCTGAATAAGTCTGTCACGAACCAAACCTAAATCTTTTTGTACTTCTTGATGTGATTTTTCCGGTGCAAAAGTCTTTAACCCAATTTCGGTCGGTATCTCTAAATTAATACTCATACGGTCAGCATATAAACCTGCTTCATGAATCAGTTCAGGTGATGCACCCGGAATGGTTTTTAGGTGAATATAGCCATTAAAGTTTTCTTCAAGGCGTAACTTTTTTACAACTTGGAGCATACGCTCCATTGTATGGTCGGCCGATTTAAAAATGCCTGAGCTTAAAAATAAGCCCTCGATATAATTACGACGGTAAAAATTAATAGTTAAGTCTACGACCTCTTGCACCGTAAATGCTGCGCGTTGTACATCATTAGAACGACGTGAAACACAATAAGCGCAGTCAAAAATACATACGTTGCTAAACAGAATTTTTAAGAGAGATACACAGCGGCCATCTTCGGTATAGCTATGGCAAATACCTGAATGACTGGCATCCCCCAAACCTTTATCTTTGTTTTTACGGTCACTGCCACTTGATGAACAAGACACATCATATTTAGCAGCATCTGCAAGAATTTGTAGTTTTTCTCGAATGCGATCAGACATATCAAACGACTCATTTATGGCATCGTTTAAAAAATATCATTTTGCATTCTTAAATTTAATCTAGTGAAGTACGCTAAGCGTCATGAGATGACGTTTAAATAATCCGCCTTAGTTAACGTATTCTTCTAGTTGTTTTACACGCGCTGCATACTCTTGCATGGGGCAATACGAATACATCGGCGAGCCAATGTATGAGCCTGCATTACTACATTCCTGATCTACATAAGCTTTCCAAAGTCTCTGAGACTTTAAAATATCTTGGTAACGTTCTGGCTGTTTGTATTCTTCGCTTTGTGCACGTATTTGATCAATGAGAGCAACAATTTTTTCTTCATAAGTCTTTTTAGCTTGTTCAGAACAACTATGCACGACCATGTTATTAATGCTTTCAAGCTGCATTTCTTTAATCGTCTGATCAACACATTGGTTATATTCATCTTGCTCATCAGTGTCAGTTTGTGCGTATAGCCATGGACTACAAAAAAGACTGGATAAAACAATGAGTTTGCAGCAAAATTTCAGCATAATTTATTCTCGATTCTATAATTTTTAATATGCTTCAATATAACAAAAATTCTGTAACGGTTGCCTATCGGTATTTAGACATAATAAAGAGTCTATTGTTCGCTCCTATACCAGTGCTCATTATTTTAGCTTCAATGAGTTCTATGCTTACTTATTTATTCATTATATATCTCTTCTTTTTACCATTCCTTATAGCAACATCTATATTACTAAATAAATTCAAGCTTCTAAATTTCATAACAATATTTTTAACAGCACTAGGTATACTCCTCATCTTTAATACGCTTGCTAACTTATCCTTTAAGACCTTTTTTTCCGAGCTTATTTTTAGTTGGATTGGGATCTCTACACTAATTACAGCTTTTAATTTTTGGGCATTATTGACTTGGTATAACTATAAAGATAATAAGACTAAAGAGCAGAACATCAACATTGAATGAACGCTCTGCTAATTGAATATAAAATCTTTATAAGTTGAACTTTCTTCAGCAATAGAAAACTATTCATTTCTTTTATTTATGAAATAGTCCCAATCATTCCGTATAGTGGCAATTTAAAGCTTTACTGATTTTTACAGGTGTTCGGATAGGTTTCATCAACTTTAAGATCAATATTATAAACTGGTTGTATTGGTATCTCCTCTGTACGGTAAGAGCACATATCACGCCATTTCATTGCTTCCTCTTTATCCTTAGGTAGACCATTTAACCCAGAATAATAATTTTGAAACATATTTTCTTGACCATCTGCATAACCAAGATTGGCGGCTTTAATATACCACTCTGTTGAAACCTTACCATTTTCTGTTACCCCTAAGCCTTGTTGATAAAGAACCCCTATATTATTCATTCCTGCTGGATTATCCTGCTCAGCAGCTTTTGTATACCAATACATTGCTTTTTTATAGTCTGTATCTACACCATAACCTAGATGATAAAACGTACCCACCCTGAACTGAGCATCAGCATTGCCTGCTTGCGCTGCCTCTTCAGAGAGTTTGAACATCTTAGGTACAAAAGCACTTAAGTCTTCTTTCCGATAATAAAGCGTAGTCAAATTCAATTTAGCTAAAGCACTCCCTTGTTCAGCTGCTTGTTGAAAGAGCTTTTCAATTTCTAAGGCTTTTTTTGCTTCAGTGGCCTCATCACCCTCTTCACTTTGAATCCAATCATTTCTATTTTTATAATATAATAATGCAGCATAATTATTCAGCTCATCTGCATTTAACTTATTGAAATTGTAGTTATATTTAGCTGAATAATAAATCCAATTATTCTTTAAATAGTAAAAACCAACAAAGCCTAAAAATAATATTAAAATTCCAAAATAATATTTTTTCAAATTCATTCTAAAATAATCTAATTTAAATTATGAGAAATCATCCTATCAAAAGATGTATTAAATACAAAAGATAATCATCTTGTTTTAATGGCTCATAGACATTATCAGCAGATCATTTTAGAATTTAAAAAAACATAACCTACTATGATTATGATGAATCCAACAACGCCAAATATCGAATACCAACCTAAAATTGCTCTTATTATTACCCCTCTTATTCCGATCAGCCTCTTAATTTTATTGTCCGTACTTACTAGCAAGTTTGCACTTGATCTCCTCTATATTATTGGAATCTTTGTTGGTACTTATTATATTATCTTATTCCCATTATTACTTTGGATATGCCAAGTACTCATTACTAAAAACCGCTTTATCTTTCCATTAATGTGGTTAGGTGCACATGTATCATTTAGCTTGATTTATTTCTTCTTAGCGATCTATGAAAATATTTCTCATAATTTACCAATATTTGATTATGTATTCCCAACTGTTGGACGTACTTTGATCTCAACCTCTACATTCACTGTAAGTTTTATTCTTAGCCTCATTTTTTGGTTTTTTGCATCATTTCAACCTCGATTAAAAGCAAAACATGCAGGAAAATCCCAGCTAAATGACAGCCAATAATTTTTTATAGGTATAGAAACTAGCCTTTGCCACTCCACCACAAAATCCTTATACTTAGGGGCAATTTTTCTCATAAATTCGTGGATGCTACATGAGTCGCGCCATCTCGCACATTGATACATTTCAGGGCTTAATTCTTGCCCTACAAAACTATTGGGCCGAACAAGGCTGCGTCGTACTACAACCTTACGACATGGAAATGGGCGCTGGAACATTCCACACCGCAACATTCTTACGTGCTTTAGGGCCTGAGACTTGGAATGCTGCATACGTTCAACCATCACGTCGTCCAAAAGATGGTCGCTATGGTGAAAACCCGAACCGTTTGCAACACTACTACCAATTCCAAGTGGTGCTTAAGCCAAACCCAGACAACATCCAACAGCTTTATCTTGATTCTTTAAAAGCAATCGGGATTGATACGCTTACTCACGATATCCGTTTCGTAGAAGACAACTGGGAATCTCCAACACTTGGTGCTTGGGGCTTAGGTTGGGAAGTTTGGCTTAACGGTATGGAAGTGACTCAGTTCACTTACTTCCAGCAAGTGGGTGGCGTTGAATGTTACCCAGTAACAGGCGAAATCACTTACGGTTTAGAACGTCTTGCGATGTACCTTCAAGGTGTTGACTCGGTTTATGACCTTGTTTGGACTAAAGGCCAATTTGGAACTGTAACTTACGGCGATGTATTCCATCAAAATGAAGTTGAACAATCGACTTATAACTTTGAATACGCTCCAGTTGAAAAACTATTTGAACTGTTTGATTTTTACGAATCAGAAGCAAACCGTTTAATTGAAGCAAAACTTTCTCTTCCTGCTTATGAGCAAGTGGTTAAAGCGTCTCATACCTTTAACTTGCTTGATGCACGTGGTGCAATTTCTGTGACTGAGCGTCAACGTTACATTTTACGTGTACGTACTTTGGCGCGTGCAATTGCACAAAGTTATGTACAAGCACGTGCAGAGCTTGGCTTCCCAATGGCAGAACCACACTTACGTGATGAAGTATTGGCACAGCTAAAAGCACAAGCTGAAAGTGAAGCAGCAAAGGCGGAGAAAAACTAATGAGCAAACATACTGTTTTATTCGAACTTGGCTGTGAAGAACTTCCACCAAAAAGCTTAAAAAACTTACGTGATGCATTACAGGCAGAAACGGTAAAAGGCTTAAAAGATGCGGGCTTAAACTTCGCATCAATTGAAGCTTATGCAGCTCCACGTCGTTTAGCGCTTAAAATTGTTGATATCGATGCTGCTCAAGCTGATACACAAAAACGTTTTGATGGCCCTGCTGTTCAAGCGGCTTACGATGCAGAAGGTAAACCGACTAAAGCACTCGAAGGCTTCATGCGTGGTCAAGGTATTACTGTTGATCAGCTTTCTACTTTCCAAGCAGGTAAAGTTGAAAAAGTTTGCTATTTAAAAGATGTAAAAGGTCAAAGCCTTGATGCTTTACTTCCACAGATTTTACAAACTGCGCTAGACAATTTACCAATTGCTAAGCGTATGCGTTCTGCTGCAAGCCGTACTGAATTTGTACGTCCAGTAAAATGGGTTCTCTTACTTAAAGATGACCAAATTGTTGATGCGACTATTCAAGATCATAAAGCTGGTAATGTGACTTATGGTCACCGTTTCCATGCACCTGAAGCTGTGACTTTAGCGCATGCAAATGACTACTTAGCTGCTTTAGAAAAAGCTTACGTTGTTGCAAACTTTGAAAAACGTCAAGCAACCATTCAAGAACAAGTGAAAAAGTTAGCTGATGAAGTTAATGCAACTGCAATTGTTCCAGCTGACTTACTTGATGAAGTAACAAGCCTCGTTGAATGGCCAGTTGCCCTTCGTGCTAATTTTGAAGAGCGCTTCCTTGCTGTTCCTCAAGAAGCACTTATTACGACAATGCAAGACAACCAGAAGTATTTCTGCTTGATCAATAGCGAAGGTAAATTACAGCCGTACTTCATTACTGTTTCAAATATTGAGTCTAAAGATCCGATTCAAATTATTGAAGGTAATGAAAAAGTTGTTCGTCCTCGTTTGTCTGATGCTGAATTCTTCTTCTTACAAGATCAAAAGCAACCGCTTGGATCTCGTAAAGAAAAACTAGCAAACATGGTATTCCAAGCACAACTTGGTACGCTTTGGGACAAATCAACACGTATTGCAAAACTTGCTGTCGCATTATCTGCAATCACTGGTGCAAACCCAGCCGACGCTGAAAAAGCTGCATTACTTGCTAAATGCGACTTAACTTCAGAACTGGTAGGTGAGTTCCCAGAACTTCAAGGTATTGCGGGTACTTACTACGCGCGTATTGAAGGCGAAAACACTGAAGTTTCAGAAGCTTTAGGCGAACAATATTTACCAAAATTCGCGGGTGACGTTTTACCAAAAACCAAAACAGGTACAACGATTGCCCTTGCTGACCGTTTAGATACGCTGGTTGGTATTTTCGGTATTGGACAAGCGCCTACAGGTTCTAAAGACCCGTTTGCTCTTCGTCGTTCAGCAATTGGTATCTTACGTTTAATCATTGAAAATGAATTGGACGTAACTATTGAAGAACTGGTAAATCTTGCACTTCAAGGTTATGGCGACATCGTGAAAGATCACGACAAAACTCGTGCTGATGCTGTTGCGTTCTTGGAAGGCCGTTACCGTGCCAAGTATGAAGACCAAGGCGTTGCTGTTGATGTGCTTCAAGCCGTTCAAGCGCTTGCACCAAAATCTCCACTTGATTTTGACAAGCGTGTAAATGCTGTAAACCACTTCCGCGCTCTGCCTGAAGCTGCTGCACTTGCTGCTGCAAACAAGCGTGTTGCTAACATTCTTGCAAAAGAAGCAGCGCCAGAAGGTTCAGTAGTCGAAGCTAACTTAGTTGAAGATGCTGAAAAAGCATTATTTGCTGAGCTTCAAGCAGTTACTCCAGTTGTTGAGCCATTACTTGCGGCAAAAGACTACACGGCTGCTCTTTCTAAGCTTGCAGCACTTCGCGCCCCGATTGATGCATTCTTTGATGGTGTCATGGTAATGGCAGATGATGCCGACCTGAAGGCAAACCGTTTACGTTTATTGGCTCAGTTACGTAACTTGTTTACTGCTATCGCTGATGTGAGTGTGTTGCAGGGTTAATTAGCTCATTATTAAATAAAGGGATCTTTTATAGATCCCTTTATTATTTTAGTTGTTTAAATTAAACAAACTCTTTAATTTCTTCTAAACTTTTCGATGGCTCAAACCACATAAAATCATAATCAGCCACGTCATGAATATAAAACGGATCATTTTTCATGATTTCTTCAGCTTCTTGAATCGAAGAGCTTAAAACTAAAATCACTCCACCTATCCTATTTTCTCGACGCCCCGATGCTAAAAACCTCTTCTGCTCATAGTAATGGTCTAAAAATGCAATATGCTCTTTCAGTACAGCATCAACTTCGGCTAATGGTTTTTTATAGGTCAAGGTAACAACAATCATTTCATTCTCTTAAAGGAAGTAGCACATGACATAGCATTAAATTTACAGATAGTTTAATTATCCATAGCTTATTCGATAGTACGCCGATTCCCCCAATTCATCCATACCAAACTCCCTACAATAATCACACCACCTAACAGCACAATCATTGATGGTTTTCCATTTAAGAAAACAACTGCCAAACTCATTGCGACAATCGGCGAGCAATACAAAAAATTCGATGCAATCGTTAACGGCATATTTTTAAGTACATATCCCCAAAGCACATAAGCCATCGCACTTGGGAAAATTCCCAACAACACAACCGACATATTGGCTTGCCAAGTGGCATGTAAAATTTCACTAGTTAAATGAGCGCTATAGAACAGTAAAGGAATGGTTCCGAGCCATATGATGTAGCACATCATGCTCAACGCATCATAATTTAAGGCAAATTTTTTATATAAATTAAAGTAAATCGCCCATGCAATTGCCGCCAAAACAATCAACAAACTATAAGGGCTCGGCACACCAAAGCCTCGATCACCACTAACCACTAAAACGGCGCCACAAAGACCTAATAAAATACACAACCACTGTTTGAAACGGATTTGCTCTTTAAAAATCAAAGTTGAAACTATAAAGGTAAATAGCGGAATAGATTGACTTAAAATGCTAGATGCAACCGCACTAACATATTGCTGCCCCGTATTTATAAGCAAGTGATGCAAGGTCACAGAGAAGAATCCTAACACCCCAAGCGCAGGAACATCTTTCCACTTTAAAGGCTGAATTCCTTTTTTCATGACCAAAAGTAGTAAGAAAACAGATGCAATCAAAAAGCGAAGCAAGGCAATATGCTGCGGTGTATATGAATGCAACGCACTGTGTACACCAATAGGTGAATAACCCCAACAAAAGACGGTAATAGCAATACACAAATAAAGCTTAATTGCCGGAGGCTGTGTTTCGGCAGCAAGTGAAATTGCCATGTTAAATCTACGCTAATGAAATGGAACTCTTTCATCATATGCGCATGGATAGTTGAATAAAATTAACTTATATTGAGCCTAATATTCATTAAAAGTGAATGATAAAACATGGATATCGCTCAGTTAAAAATGTTCCAAACCGTGGTTGAATGCGGCACGATGACCAAGGCGTCTTTGCAGTTGCATTGCGTTCCATCTAACATCACGGCACGCATTAAACAACTTGAAGAAGAACTCGGCGCACCTCTGTTTTATCGGGAAGGGAAAAGTTTAAAGCTCACCCCATCTGGAGAAATCTTTCTTAATTACTGCCAAAAAATTTTAGCGCTTTGTGATGAAGCAAAACGAAGTATTCACCCTGATGCACCGCCGTCTGGCCCACTAAAAATTGGCGCTATTGAATCTTCTGCCACAACCCGTTTACCTAACTTACTCGCGAAATATCATCAACGCTACCCTGATGTTGCCATTCAAATTATTACAGGTACGTGGAAACAACTATTAGTTGATATTTCTCAGCATAAACTCGATGGTGCGATTGTCGCTGGTAATATTGAGTTTCCTATGCTGAATAAACTCGGTATTTATCAAGAAGAAATTATTTTAATTGCCCCAGGATCTTTCGGTGAAATCCACTGCCAAGAAGACCTGATTGGTAAAGAAATTTTTATGTGGACTGAAGGTTGCCCTTACCGCGCTGCACTTGAAGAATGGCTTAAGCTCAAAAATATCTCACTTCCAATTACCAGCATTACCAGTTATGCCACTATTATTGGTTGCGTGAGTGCAGGCTCCGGTGTGTCTTTAGTGCCAAAGAGTCTTTTTGAGCAATATAAAAATTTAACCAATATTCGAGGCTATAAATTTGAACATCTTGCCTTTATGCAAAACCAGTTTTTCTGGCATAAGAATGTGAGTAACCACAAAGCGAGAGATATGTTTTTAGAATTGATTAAGTCAGAATTTATAGCCTAACTTTGCATTCAAATAAAATCTCCCATGTAAAACCCTATGCTTTACATAAAATAATGATGCATAAAACACATCACGACATTTTAAATATTTTAATTTTATTTATATAAAACAAAATCTTAATATTATTTAAAAATTAATTATAAAAACATAAACTGCATGACCCATCCGCTTTTTGCAACGGCATCACTCAAAAGAAGCAGATGCTAAGTACATAACGTATTTTTTGAGTCATTCAACATGAATAAAGCAATTGGAATTTTAGGTGGTATGGGTCCACAAGCCACAATTGATGCCATGGATAAAATTATTAAAAATACGCCAGCACATTGCGATCAAGAGCATATTCCTGTCATCACGGTTTCTATTCCAGACATCCCAGATAGAACACAATCGATTATCAATCATGATGATAAACCACTCGAAAAAATGGCGGAATATCTTAAAATTTTAGAAGCGGCACAGGTCGGCTGCATCATTATTCCCTGCAATACTGCCCACTTTTGGTTTAACCAGTTACAGCAACGTACCCAAACCAAAATGATTAGTATTATTGAATCTGCGGTTCATTTTATTCAAGACAGCCAAATTGCTGAAGTTTGTATTCTTGCAACGTCTGCCACCATAAGCACTCAGCTTTATCAAAGCCAGTTCATCCAAAACAATATTCGTTTTTCTACCCCATCTGTTGAGATGCAACACAAAGTGATGCAAAGTATTTATCAATACAAAGCAGGAAATATCGAAAAATCAAAACAACTTATGAGCGAGGTTATTCATTTTTATAAACAAAATAAAAGCATAAAATTCTTATTAGCATGTACTGAAATTCCGCTCATCTTACAAGACAGTATCCAAGACAATCCTGAACTGTTTATTGATGCGACCGATTTACTCATTAAAAATGCGATTGCGTGGTATAAGAACTCATTAACAGCATCAGCCGCATGATTAAATAAAATTTAATGCAAATTATGCATAATTAATTTAGGCAATGGTCCAATCAATTGCCTTCACAAAATTCCATAATCCTTCAGAAGTCGCATTAAGCCTTGCACTACTGCGATATAAATAAATATCGACAGACAGTACTGACTCTTTCATTGGCATGATCTTTAACTGATTTTGTTTTAATTCATCTTGAATGCTGTAATCGGGTAACCACCCTACGCCATAACCGCCTTTGATCATGTCCTTAAGTAATAGACTCATTGAAGACACAAAATTTGTCTCAAACTTGTCCGAATGATGATCTTGTAGAAATTTATTTACCTTTTTCCCCATGTAACTGTCATCGGTATAGTTCATGAGCGGAATTGAAGTATCTTCGAGTGAAAATTTAGGTCGACCTAAATGATTTGGAGCCGTGACTAGATAAAGCTTTGCCGAAAACAACTTATGGCACAAAAATTGTGGGTTCATTAAGTCATCATCATAAAAAGATGCAATAAAGTCACATTGACCATTTTTAAGAGAATCTACGGTTTCATTCACATTGATTGCTTCAACATGAAAAATCTTTTCTTGGTAGTTTTTTAAGTTTCCTAAAATTTTGGGAAAAATATATCCCGCTAAAGAATGCGCAGAAGCAATCGTGACTTTACTTCGCACATGATTATCACCTTTAATTTGATCTATATTAAACTCAAAATCATCCAGTAAATTTCTAGCATGTAATATAAAAAGCTTACCCTTCTCCGTTAACTGTAAAGGAGAAGTTTCTCGATCAAACACTTCAAAACCAAGACTATTTTCCAAGGCTTGAATACGACGACTCAGCGAAGACTGAGAAATATTTCTAATATCAGAAGCGACTGTAAAATTTCGGTATTTTTCTAGAACAATCAGGTCATATAACCATTTTAATTCAATGTTTTGTATCACTTGAGGCTCCAGATCATTCTAGAAATTTAGATACGGTATTTAATTATATTTGAAATGATGATTTATCGTAATCAAATCGTATGGGTTTTATCTCATTGCAGTACAAGCTGTATTTTTATCAGTAAGATCAGCACTTCATCTTTTGATTCTGGTCGGGGAGGTTTTATCCAAAATGAAAACCCTAAAAACTCTATGTATTGCGACCTCTATATTGGCTTCATCAAGCTTATTTGCTGAAACAACGCAACCTCAACAAGTGAATGAAATAGCTCCTAAAACACAACCTTATGGTGATAATCCAAGCCTAGGGCGTGTACTGTTATATAAAACAGGAAAAGGCATACAAAATTTAGGAGACAATATTCAAGGTGCTTCTGAAAAGACCTCAAATAAAATTAGTGAAAAGTGGAAAAATACCAAAGAATTTACTGCTGAAAAGGCAGAAGTCGTTCAACAAAAAGCAGATACAGCAAAAGCTTTTACTGAAACAAAAATAGATCAAGCTAAGCAAAATATTACCAGTAGCCGAAACGGTGAAAACATCCCAATAGAACAAGGTGAGTTAAGTAAATCTAGCACTACGGTTAACTAAATTTTTTGGATAGCGCGATAAATTCGCGCTTTAATATAAAATACAAATATCAATCTAGACATAAATACCACTTACTATAAAGAGCTAGGAATCTGCCTTATGAATAGTCAAAAACTTCTCTTTTCAACACTATGCTGCTTAGCATTAACTGCATGTGCAACCTCAACGCCCCTTTCTTCTTATTCTCAGGCACAAGTTTTAGAGCAAGACACCAATATCGAAGCTTATCCATCAACGACAGGTAATGTGGCCAAGCTCATTAAACAAGATAATCAAGCTTGTATGATTGAATTTACAGGTTATTTAGGAGGCGGACACGTTACTGAACACTGGGTATTTAATAATAAAGGTCTAATTTCAGCGACTTCTTCGACCCTACAATACCCTGATGAGTCAGGTATATTAAATCAAGCAACCAACTCTACGACTAAGAGTTCTACTACCTTTAATATTCAAGATCCTGAAATTCAAAATAACTTCAAAAAACTCCAAAATAATTTTAATGCAGCTAATTTAGCAAAGTGCAATTAAGGCTTTTCCATAAAAAAACTCGTTGCAGAAGCTTTCTTTTGCAACGAGTTATGGCCATTTAAATTTCTTAGACCTGATTTAAAAATTATAAATAAGCTATTTAGTTAGCGATCAAGCCATTTGTTGCCGTTAGCAAATCAATCCGTGGAAAAACCAAACCCGTTCTCGAATCTGTAATTGGCTTACCTGTCGTTTTTAAACGGCTAATCGTTTGATCAATACTTTCGGTTGGACTCACGCTATTCGCTCGTAATAAAGCAATCGCGCCTGCCACATGTGGTGTTGCTTGAGACGTACCACCCATGGTGTAACCGCCCGCGGTAATCATTGCACCTGGTGCTAATAAAGTCACAAGGCTACCGCCATTACTAAAACATGCTACCTTATCTGCTGCTGTGGTTGGGTCAGAACATTTCACTGGATTCCCCCATGACACACCACCAATATTACTGTCATAAACAGCGCCGACTCTCACTGCACCAGCAACACATGCAGGAGATGAAATACCATCTGCAAATGCGTCATTACCTGAAGCTACAACCGGCACGACGCCAGCAGCACGCGCATTGGCAAATGCGGTTCCATAACTACTATCACTACACTCTGAAGTATATTTAACGCCAGGAACGCCAAGACTTAAATTAACCGCTTTAATATTATAAGTTTGTGCATTGTTTACAGCCCAGTTAATCCCCGCAAGAATATCACTATCGTATGCTGTACTGACCCATTTACCTTGAGACCGCACCTTTCTAAAGACATCAATACCAATAATTTTAGTTTTAGTTGCGACTTTAGACACAATGCCTGAGACATTACTGCCATGTCCGTCATCATCTAGTGCTCCATCATCTGGTGCACTATCAAAAGAATAAACCACCCGACATGTGCTTGATGGTGTATTGACTGCCGTACAACCAAAATCGGAATGCTGATAGTTCACACCTGTATCAATCACCGCCACACTAGAGCCCTCACCCGTGAAACCATTAGTGTTTGCTTGTGGTTGGTTAATTAAAGGTAAGCTTTCATTGGTCGTGGTTTGATTAATACGATTTGGGTAAACCGCTTTAACATTCGGATCATTTAATAAAGAGACTAATGCTTCGCGGTTACTAATCCGATAAAAAGCTAAAGGTAAATTATTATAGTCCCGCAGTACTTGTACACCGCCAGCACGGTTAAACCTTGCCTGTATATTCTTTTTATTTGTTGCAATATAACTCCGCCGTTCTAAACCAGAAGGCACGCTCACCGAAGGAATATTGTATTCAACAATTAAATCATTCGAATCGTTAGTGACCAGAGCATCTAAATCAATTTTACCCTGAAGCACTTTTTGTTTTGCTGCCTGATTTAACTGTTGTTTAGCACCTTTAGAATCTAAAGGAAGTGCGGATGCAGTTGTACTTAATATCGCACCTAAGCCTAATAGAAATAACGTTTTACTTTGCATTATTTTTCTCCGTAGTTTTTCAACTAGCAATTTGTTTATTTCGCTTTTATTTCATTTGCTGGATCTTTTTCTGGATCAATCGGTTGAATAGAAAGATCACTTTTTGTGTCATAGAAAGGAACGGTATCAGCTGACACCGATTGAGGATGATTTGAATGTTGAGATAGATTTTTAGGTTGAGTAGGCTCCTTAAGTTTAGAAAGAAAAGATGAAGTGTCTGGTTGTGACGAATTCGATTCATGTAAAGCCGAATTGAACACATCAGATGCACCGCTTGTGGGCTTAAAATAGAGAACAACGGCGACCAAGCCGACCAATACAAGAAAGGAAGCAATAATTTTCATCATTCAAGATCTCTGTTCTTTTGTTTATAGACATCTATTTTTATTTTTGATTATTCGAAATAAAGAGGTATTTCTTAAAATATATTTCATGTGAAAAATCTAATGAATGAAATATATACTCACAAGAGAAGTAGAAATATCCACACCCGAATAAGCAAAAATGTTGTTCTGCCCTGTACATTTATATTTCTGGCAGAAGGTGGTTCAAAAAAGTGCTAAAAAGCATCTTATTCTCATAATAAGCAATAACTATGCCGTTTCCACTAACAAATAATGAGACTCAAATCATAATTAAAGATATAAATACTTGAGGAAAAAAGAGGAACTTTCAGAAAATTTGAAATTTAATTTTTTGAAAATAAAAAGATAAAATTAGACCAGCTTAATTAGAATAACTAACAAATAAACATTCTTTTTCACTTTATTATTAATTTTTATTAATCTTCACAATTTATCCCTAGTCTGTTTACTCAACGTAACACTGTTGTAACGTTTTGATGAAGTGAGTTCCCAACCCATAGTGCGTTAGCTATGATTCGTTTGCGTTTATGAAATACCTCACTAAAAGGGTATATTCTTTGAAGGATATCGCAATGAAAATGATGAAAACAGCTATCGTTACTGCAAGTGTTCTTGCTTCTGCCTCTATTTTTGCACAAAGTGCGGGCGTTAATGCAGGTGCTTCTGCCCAAGTAAATGTACAACCAGGCGGTCTTGTTAGTGGCGTAGCCAACACAGTCAAAAATACTGCGCATACTGTAGGAAACACAGCAAAGCATGCTGGTCATGTCGCTGCTGACACTACAGTTAAAGCAACTAAAAAAACAACAGGAAAAGTGACTGAACTTTCTTCTAAAGCTGCAAATGGTACAAAACACTTAGCAACTGAAGCTGCAACAGGTACCAAACACTTTGCTACCGAAGCTGCGACAGGAACTAAAAATGTAGCGACTAAAGCTGCAAATGGTACTAAACATTTTGCTACCGAAGCAGTAACAGGTACTAAAAATGTAGCGACTAAAGCTGCAAATGGCACTAAAAACCTAGCAGTTGAAGCTAAAGCCGATACAAAAGCAGGTTTTGATGCTGTAAAGACTAAAGTTGCAGAAAAACAAGCTGATCAAAAAGAATTTACTGCTGAAAAACAAGCTGATGCTCAAGCGCATGTAGATGCTGTAAAAACTCGCGTAGCTCAAAATCAAGCTGAGCAAAAAGAGTTTGTTGCAGACACTAAAGCGGATGCCCAGGCAAAGTTAAATGCAGCTCAACCAGCGGCAATCAATGCTAATACTGGTGTAAATGTTGGTGTTAACGTTGCTCCTGTCGGAATTAATGCAAGTGTAAATGCAGATGCGCAAGCGTCTACACAAAAAGCAGAAAAGAAATCTTGGATTAAAGGTCTTTTCGGTACTAACTAATACGTGATGCACAAAAAAGGGCGATTAATCGCCCTTTTTTATTTATTTAAAATCAATCATTCAGCTCGTTTCAGTTAAAACTAAACCTGCACGTAAACCGAGTTTTACATTTGGATTTGGAAATAAAATCCAGACCTGATCTTGCTCAACAACATAATCACCAGAAGGTTGTGTCGCAATAATCTCACCTTTTGTAAAAGTTGAAAAATTTGGAGCTTCAGCAGATAAGTTCATCTGAAAATCTTCATCTTTTTTAATTAAAGAGTCCGATACTTTAAACACTCGAATTTTCGCTTTATTGCGTGCTGGTAAAGCTTGCTCAGAAACGACATGACGAATGACTTCATCAATTGCCGCAAACTGACTCAAGTCATTTTGTCCAAATGGCAAAGCTTTGCCCAACTCTAAAGTTGCACTGGCTGCTTTAAAATTCTCACTGGTAAAATGCGTAAACGTTTTACCTACCGCATTGTGATACACCAAAGCATCTAAATCAGCCGCTTCAAGACTTGCAGTCAAATCAGCATCATAAGCATGTGTTTGATATGGAAACAACGCAAAAGTTGGCAATAAAGAAGCGCGAATTGCGGTGTGCAAATCATAGTGATAACGTTTTGCTTGGTTTAAACTTTCATGAAAGAAAGTCGTGACAACTTGCTCTAAAACCTCAGCTCGCTTTGATTCTTCAGTCACGGGCAGAGTTTTATATCCACCACAAAACATTCGGTTCACATCATCATGCACATAACGCTTACCTTGACGCATTGCATATGGATTACCCAATACAAACAGCAACCTCACAGCAAGGTTTAAGCGTCCAGCAAATAAATCTGTGCAAAGATGAGATAACAATTCAATTGGTGCTGTTTCATTACCATGTACTCCAGCTGACAGTACGACGGCTTTGTCGTACTGTGCATGTGGCGTACATTCAAGAATTCCCTCACCTAACCAACGCCAAGAAAAATTATTTTGTTTTTCTTCACGTGTTGTAGGTTGCTCACCTTGTAAGGTTAATGCTAGAAAATCTTGCATGTCACCTCCTCATTATTTCTGGAAAGGATAAACCGAACCCAAACCTAGAATTTTGGTCAGCTCATCGAGTGCCATACGGCTTTCCATCAATAAATGCGGATCAGCTAAATCTTCTTGAGCTAAACGATCACGATAATGTTTATCTACCCATTGATTGAGTGTGCCAAACAATTGATCATTCATTAATACTTTTGGATTTACAGCATTTAACTCGGTTTCATTTAAAGCTACGCGTAAACGTAAACATGCTGGCCCACCGCCATTACGCATACTTTCACGTAAGTCATAAACCTGAATAGCATCAATTGGTGTACCCATCTGAACCATATCGTTCAAATAACCCCACACTGCCTTATTCTGGCGCGACTCTTCTGGTACAACAATGGTCATTCCACCATCTGGGCGAGTCAAAATCTGGCTATTAAATAAATATGTTGCTACTGCATCATCAACGGTAACGCGGTTTTCAGGAACTTCAATCGAGATAAAGTCTTCACCGATGCTTGCCATTTTTTGACGAATTTCAGCAAAAGCCTGATCTTGATTTAAAAAGGCATGTTGATGATGGAATAAAACCTGTTGGTTGCTGACCGCAATCACATCATTATGAAAAACGCCTTGATCAATCACATCCGGATTTTGTTGAACAAAAACTGTATGTGCATCATCTAAACGGTGCAAACGCGCGATTGCTTCGCTTGCTTCACGAGTCTGACGAGCAGGATAACGTTTTGGTCCCGGCAACCCATTATTTAAATGTTGTTGACCGTAAACAAAAACTTGAACCCCACGCTTAGCATAATCACCACCTAAACGATTGTGATTCGCTGCACCTTCATCACCAAACAAAGCCACTTGCGGCAATGCTTCATGGTGTACAAAATGACGTTCATTTTTAAAGATCGCTTGCAAAACTTGGCTTGTTGTTTCCGCTTCAATCGAACGGTGAAACTTATTATTTAAGTTTGCTGCGGTAAAATGTACACGTTCATCTTGGCTATCTGCCGAAGGTGAAACTGTTGCCGCATTTGCAGTCCACATTGGCGAAGCGGAACTTAATGATGATAAGAGTTCCGGTGAATGACGCATTGCTTGAGCAACAACACTAATGTCATCTCCTGTAAAACCTAAACGGCGTAACATTGGAACATGGGGGCGCTCATGCGGAGCAAGTACACCCTGCTTCATACCCAAATCAGCTAAGGCTTTCATCTTTAGCAAGCCTTGTTTGGCTGCTAATTTTGGATTAGAGGCATTATTACGGTTTTTTGTCGATGCTTCATTACCAAACGACAAGCCCGCGTAGTGATGTGTTGGTCCCACTAAACCATCGAAATTTACTTCATATCCTTTCATTTTTCTTTCCCTAGTGTTTAAGGCAACACAATCCCTGGAGATAATTTTTCTGGTAAGGTTAAGCTGTCACTTTCAAGTGAAGCCATTGGCCAAGCACAATAATCAGCGGCATAAAAGGCACTCGCACGATGGTTACCCGATGCCCCTACACCACCAAATGGCGCAGCACTTGAAGCACCTGTTAATGGCTTGTTCCAGTTCACAATACCGGCACGCGCTTCAATAAGTACTTGATCAAACAATTCACGTTTTGGAGAAACCAGACCAACAGACAAACCAAAGCGAGTTGCATTTGCAATTTTCAATGCTTCATCAAAGTTGTCATAACGTTGAATCGTCGTAAGTGGACCAAAATATTCTTCATCTGGAATATCTGTCACACCTGTTACATCCACAATGCCCGGCGTAAGTAGCGAACTGTCTTCTTGCGGACGCGTCATTGGCAATAAACTTTTTGCGCCAAGCTCAAGCAATTTTTGCTGAGCAAGCATCATGTTTGTTGCAGCAACTGATGAGATAACGCCACCCATAAATGGTTGTTGTTCGTCGTTCCAACGACCAACTTTTAAGTTTTTAGCTACCTCAACAAAACGTTGAATAAATGCATCGCCTTCTGGACCATTTTTTACCAAGATGCGACGTGCACATGTACAACGCTGACCCGCCGAAACAAAAGCAGATTGAATAGTGAGATTAACCACAGCATCAATATCGATAATTTCATCAATAATCAATGCATTATTGCCGCCCATTTCAAGCGCAAGAATTTTCTCAGGAGCACCCGCCATTTGTTTATGTAGGTGATAACCTGTGTTCGCACTTCCAGTAAATAATAAACCGTCAATTTCATGTGAAGCAGCTAACGCTTCACCCGTGGTACGACCACCTTGCACTAAGTTCATCACACCATTTGGCAAACCAGCTTGCTGCCAAAGTTTTACAGTTTCTTCAGCAGTCCAAGGCGTTAATTCACTTGGCTTAAATACCACAGCATTCCCTGCAAGTAATGCAGGAACAATATGTCCATTTGGTAAATGGCCCGGAAAGTTATATGGACCGAAAACTGCAAGCACACCATGTGGACGGTGGCGTAAAGATGCCACACCATCAGCCATTTCAGTTGAGCTTTCACCAGTACGCTGGTGATAAGCACGGATTGAAATAGCAACTTTACCAATCATTGATTGAACTTCAGTTAACGTTTCCCAAAATGGTTTACTAGTTTCTTGGCTAATGACTTCCGCTAAGTGCTTTTTATTTTCTTCAAGCAAAGCTGCAAATTTTTCAACAATCGCTACACGCTCTACAAAAGGTAAACGTGCCCATGCGGGAAATGCAGTACGTGCTGCTTGGCAAGCTTGCTCAACATCAGCAGCAGTAGCTTCAGCACCCGACCAGACAGTTTGGTTATCAACTGGATTTGTTTTTTCAAATGTTGTGCCGCTGCCTTGTAACCAGACACCGTTTATAAATAAAGAGTTTGACATCAGGATACTTCCATTGGATTGAGTGATAGCACACGAACAACATGACCTTCTTGTACACCGAGGTTTTCAGCTTGTTCATGCGTTAAATTTATAGTGTTATCAACAAGATCAAGCTTCATCAGCATTGCGCGATAGTCATGATAATTATCATTGGCAACGAGATATTGGGTCTTACCGACCGCAGCTTCACTTGTAATTTTGACGTTTAATAACTGACTTTCTTTTACTGCGCGTAATTCATCAATATTGGCTTCAACCGTTGGACCAGCATCAAAAATATCGACATATCCTTGATAGCGTAAACCTTCCGACTCAAGCACATGATAGGCAGGCAAAGTTTGTGGATGCATTTTTCCAATCACCTCTTGCGCATCTTTTGGCAAGAGATCTACATAGACCGGAAAACGTGGCATAAGCTCTGCAATAAATACTTTTTGCCCAATTCCGCTTAAGTAGTCGGCAGTTGAGAAATCCATATTAAAGAAATGGTGACCAATCGCATCCCAAAATGGAGAACATCCATTTTCGTCTGAAAAACCACGCATTTCGGCAATTAATTTTTTCTCAAAATATTGCTTAAAGGCAGCGATAAACATAAAACGGATTTTTGATAAGAATTTACCGTTTTGGTTTTCACGACGCTCTGGATCTAAAAATAATGTACAGAGTTCACTACTACCTGTTCTGTCATTACTTAAAAATAAGGTCGGTAATGATTTATATACATTTAATGCTTTTGAAGCGTGTACTTGTGTTCCAACATGAAAGTTGTACCAAGGTTCCATGAGTCCTACAGCAACCTCAATTGCACTTAAACCAATAACACGTTGAGCTTCTGTATCTTCAAGAACAAATAAATAGCCTTGTTCACTTTTATGGACATTGCCATTTAAAGTATTGCGAGTACGTGAAATTCGAGCCGAAAGTGTATCCATATTTTGTGGCAAGGAAGTCAGGCCTACACCCGACTTACCTGCTAATTTATAAATATCTTCAAGGTCTCGAAACTCGGCATGACGGACAATCATCATGGCTAGCTTCCTTTTTTTTATTTAGCCAATTTTGCCAATGCTCTTTTTAAACGAGCAATCCCTTCATCAATATCTTGTTCAGGAATAATGAGAGACGGAGTAAAACGAACGACATCCGGACCTGCAATTAAAGCAAGTAGTCCTTCCTCACCAGCCCAAGTCGTAATATCTTTAGCTTTTCCTGCATACTCAGCTTTTAATACGCAACCAATGAGCAAACCTTGACCACGAATTTCTTCAAAAATCTGATGTTCAACATTTAAAGTATTCAATGCATCAAGGAAATACTGATGACGATGCTTCACACCCTCAAGGACTTCAGGCGTATTAATAAATTCAAATACTGCACCTGCAACCGCACTTGCTAATGGGTTACCACCATAAGTCGTACCGTGCGTACCAACTGAAAAATGCGGAGCAAATTTATCTGTTGTTAGCATTGCACCGACAGGGAAACCACCACCTAGTGCTTTTGCAGTTGTGAGAACATCTGGAATAACACCAGTGTTCATGTAGGCATAAAGTGAACCTGTACGGCCTACACCAGTTTGTACTTCATCAAAAATAAGTAAGGCACCAAACTCATCACACAGTGCGCGTAAGCCTTTTAAAAATTCGATGTCAGCAGGAAT
>NZ_FODU01000026.1:0-28013 GCF_900110445.1 Acinetobacter sp. yr461 | reverse complement strand
ACCATCACCATCACCATCACCATCACCATCACCATCACCATCACCATCACCATCACCATCACCATCACCATCACCATCACCATCACCATCACCATTACCATCACCATCACCATCACGAGCATGGGGATCACCACCACGATTTAAACCAAAAAGCTGCATTTTTACATGTGGTTGCAGATGCTGTGACCTCCGTTTTTGCAATTATTGCGCTTTGTGCGGGTAAATATTTTGGCTGGGATTTTTTAGATGCACTTTTAGGAATTTTAGGTGCTATTTTGGTTGCAAAATGGTCTCTTGGATTAATCAAAGAGACAGGAAAAACCCTTCTTGATGCAGAAATGGATCATCCTGTGGTTGAAGAAATTCGTGAAGTGATTGCTGAATTTCCTAAACACATCGAAATTACAGATATTCATGTCTGGAAAGTCGCAAAAGGCAAGTTTTCTTGTATTTTGGCGCTCGAAACTGATGATATTTCCTTAACAGCAGACCAGATCCGTCATGCTTTATCGATTCATGATGAAATCGTCCATATTTCGGTAGAAATTAACGATTTAAAACCTGCTTATGTTCCACGTGAAACATTGGCATAACTGAGTGGGAGTTTGGTTATAACTCGGTAATCAGTTCTGTTTTAATCATCTGAACTGATTAAAATAAACTTCTCTCTTACGTATTAGTTGGTTTTATGCTTAAAAAATTAGGAATATTGGCATTATTTAGCTTAACGGCGAGTTTGAGTTTCGCTAATGTGGACTCGGTCAGAGAAAATATTAAAAAACAATATCCTAATTTAAAAATTAGCAATATTCAGAAAACCGAAATGCAAGGTTTATATAGCGCTAATCTGGATCAACAAATCATCTATGTGGGCGAAGATGGTCAGCATATGTTTGTTGGTTCTATGATTCGGTTAAAAGATCAGAAGAATTTGACTAAAGATCTAGTTCTAGGACAGAACTCAATTGACTGGAAACAGCTTCCTTTAAAAGATGCAATTAAAACCGTTAAAGGTAATGGACAGCATGTTTTAGCAGTCTTTTCTGACCCTAACTGTCCTTATTGTAAGCAGCTCGAACCTGAACTCGATAAGCTGAAAGATGTGACAATTTATACGTTTATTTATCCTTTAAAACCCCAGTCTATTGTGGTTTCTAGACAAGTATGGTGTGCGCCGAATCAATCATATTCATGGAAAAAACTGATTCAGCAAGGCGTTAAACCAACCGTTGCGAGTTGTGCTAATCCAATTGACCGTAACTTAGAACTTGGGAGAAAATTAGGCTTTAATGGTACCCCTACCCTAATTTTTGCAAATGGTTTTAAACTGGTAGGTGCTCGTTCTGCAGAAGAAATTCAAGCCGTTTGGAAAGAGTTAGGTTTATAAAATAAATTAAAAAAAGCACCATTAGGTGCTTTTTTATTGCCTAAAACTAATTAACTTTTTCGTGCAATTAAATTGTAAATAAAGAGAATAACCACTGCGCCAATAACAGATGCGATAAAGCCCGCCGCTGAATTTTCTCCGTAAAGCCCCAGTAATCGTCCGCCATAGGTAGCTAGAAGCGAACCTGCAATACCGATGAGGGTTGTTACGATAAAACCTGCTTTATCATCGCCAGGATGTAAAGCACGAGCGATTAAACCAGCAAAGAAACCAACCACAATAGCAACAATAAGTGACCACATATTTTGTTCTCCAGTTGTTTTTTTGGTGAAGTTAATGATTTTGCTTCATATTCTATCGTGCTTCAGAGCCTGCTAGTTTGTCTGTAGCAGATTGCGAATTTTTGTGTCTTTTTTGTTCAAAACTAAAACGTTATATAAAAAAATAGCACCTTTCAGTGCTATTTTTTGAAATTTATAAACCAATTTCACCAATAAATGGTAAGTGGCGATATTTTTGGTCGTAGTCTAAGCCGTAACCAACAATAAACTTATCTTCAACTTCAAAACCTAAAAATTTAACTTCAAGATCAATTTCACGGCGAGATGGTTTACTCACCAATGTGCACAATTGAATTGAATTTGGATTTCGAGTTTGCAACATTTCCATAACTTTGCTTAAGGTATTACCTGAGTCGATAATATCTTCAACTACCAACACATCTTTACCGCGAATTTCACCATCAAGATCTTTTAAGATTTTAACATCTCGACTTGAAGTTGTACCGCCGCCGTAGCTAGACACTGTCATAAAGTCGAGTTCATGCGGTTTGGTAATCGTGCGGCATAAGTCTGCCATGAAAATAACAGAACCACGCAGTAGCCCAATCAGGACCAACTCTTTGTCACTATTTGCATAGTGAGCGTTAATTTGCTCGCCGAGCTCTTTGACTTTTGCTTGAATTTCTTCGGTTGAAATCATGATGCTCATTGCAACAGTCATGTCAGATTCCTACAAGATATAAAAGAAAAAATAAAAAAGGTGTTGACCTGCAACACCTCTAAAATCTGAGTTAATGGTAAAATTTTAAAGCAAAATGACTTTTCATGCACCCTTTGATAAGCCAGAAATTTTATCATTTTGAGCAATATGTCGATCACGCTTTAATGCTAGTGCGCATATTCCAAATAATAACAAAAACTTAACAGCACGATTTTGTTTAGGCTGTTTCTTTTTGATAAGCACGTTTTCCATAAATATAAGTCGCCTCAATATTTCGGTCATCACCTAACGTGAATAATGCAAATAGTGAATCTTCAACAGACTTAGATTTCGACTGGCGAAGTTGCTGTAATGCTGTTGGCTTAAGATTCAAGACAACAAAATCTGCTTCTTTACCGATGTTGAAGTTTCCTAGTTGATCTTGCAGGTCAAGCGCTTTTGCTCCACCTAAAGTTGCATGATAGAGCGCTTCATAAGCTGAAAGTTTATCGCCTTGTAATTGCTGAACCTTATAAGCTTCGTTAACTGTTTGCAGCAAACTAAACGATGTACCGGCGCCAATATCTGTGCCTAAGCCTACCTTCACTTGTTTTTCCCACGTTTTTTTCAATGGAAATAAACCACTACCTAAGAACAGGTTTGACGTTGGACAAAATGCGATAGCGGATTGCGTATCGTGCATACATTGCCATTCTTCGTCTTCTAGGTGAACGCAGTGAGCAAACACGGAGCGTTTGCCAGTCAGGCCATAATGTTGATAAACATCTAAGTAACCTGTTTGTTCTGGGAATAAAGATTTCACCCATGCGATTTCATCTTTGTTTTCACTTAAATGCGTATGTACATAAACATCAGGAAATTCTTGCTTTAACTGCCCTGCTCTTTCTAATTGCTCAGGTGTAGAAGTTGGCGCAAAACGTGGCGTAATCGCATATAGAGCACGACCCTTGCCATGCCATTTTTCAATGAGTGCTTTTGTGTCGCTGTAAGCCGTTTCTGGCGTGTCACACAGCGCTTCAGGGGCATTGCGGTCCATAAGTACCTTACCGGCAATTAAACGCATCTGAACGTGTTCTGCGGCTTCAAATAAAGCATCAACAGACTCAGGGTGAACTGTACAGAAAACGAGAGCGGTGGTTGTACCGTGTTTTAAGAGTTCTTGAACAAAGAACTGAGCAATTTCACTTGCATATGCTTTGTCCTGAAACTGGATTTCAGTTGGAAAGGTATAAGTATTGAGCCAGCTTAAAAGTTGTTCGCCGTATGCCCCAACCATTTCGGTTTGCGGGAAGTGGATATGGGTATCAATAAAGCCGGGTACAATCAATTTTTCTGGGTAATGTTGAACTTCAACCCCAGCAGGAAGATGCTGTTGAGCTTCATCCCATGCACCAAACCATTTGATTTTTCCATGTTCACTAATCAATACACCATCTTCCAAATAACGTACTTGATTTGGAATATCAGTTGGCTCAGAGACAGTTTGCTGAATATCTAAAAAACGACCACGCACAACGGTGGTATTTGCGATCAATGACATGGAAAGCCTTTATATTTTCACTTTTTTCGGTTGATTGTACCCCAGTTAACCAAGATTTAAACGGTATAACGTTTACTTAGTCCCCATTCAGCCAAGATCCGACGATAAGTCGTTGATGAACGGTCAGCTTCAAAATGAGCTTCCATCATTAAATCTAGCGGTAGTTCTTCTGGTTTTTGTGATTCGACCATGTCTTGGTCCTCAGCAAAAATTTGAGCATTAAATGCATATACGTTTTCTAAATCGCCTGTTTGATCAAAGTTACGTGTTAATGGAACAAATAAACGAGTTTTATTACTTGAGATAGGACAACAGGCGTTCAAGATTTTTAAAACACCGCCTTCTGGAAAATCGACCGTAAGCACGGCTGAAAAAGGCGGATAGACATCAAAGGTGCGCTTCCATAAAAAGCCTTCTGGTTCGAGATATTTTAATTCATGTGGATAGTTACTAACATTACTGATATAGACCGTTTTTAAGCCGTAGTTGGTACGTTCAGTGTGATATTTGGGTACGACAGGATTATCACGATTAGCAAAGGCATTGTGATGTACCCAAGCAAAATGAGCGACATCGATAAAACCTTCAAGTTGACGTCCGCTAGACCCGCCAATATCGACAAAAGGTGGCAAAATCGCTTGATGCTCTGTCTGGTCCCAAGTATCTAATACAGGAATATTGGCTTGAGCAACATCATGACCATGAATACTAGTCCAAATGAGGCCATAACATTGAACAACCGGAAATTTGGTCAGAGAAAAACGATCAGAAATTTTGGTTAGTTCGGGTTGAGCTGGTATTTGGGTACATTTCCCTTCGGTGTTATAGCGTAGACCATGATAAGGACAAACAATTTCCTCACCGTCTACCCATCCTTTGGTTAAAGGCACACCACGATGGGGGCAAATATCTCGGACCAGATGAATTTCACCACTTTCTGTTTTATACAGTGCCATATTCACGTCTAATAGTGTCACTCGCTGGGGTGCAGTAGAGACGTCTTGAATACGAGCAACCGGATACCAGTGAGTAGATAAAATTTCCCAATCTTTTGCTTCAAAACTGCTGTTACATGGCATAGCAAGTGGCGTTAAAGTTGGGATAGCATTCATGGCATTACTCCTTAAAAAAATTAGGGCTCTCACGAGCCCTTAAAATCTAGGCTTTTTTCTTTTTAGGAGATGCAAAGAGCTTGCCAATATTGATTTTTAATTAAAGAAATAAGAATAAAAGTATTAAATTACATAAGATTAAGTCATTATATTTTTGAATTTTTGTTCTAATTTCGCTTTAGAGACTATAGTTCATTATTCGCTATGCACTTAGAATGCACTAATTGACTGCGTTACGGGCATAATAAAAAAGCACTTTTAAAGTGCTTTTTTATGCATATCTAGGCGTTTATTACTCAACAAAATAATGTGCTGCAAAGTGAGCATCATTACCGATAATGTCGTAGCAATCTTCACGAATGGACATACCTGCGCATTGATGACCGACCATCCATAATCCGAGTGTAGGTAGTTGTCCTGAAAATAATGGGGTGTCTACCCATTTTTGTACGACATAACCGTATTTGTCATAGTCATCAAAATAGAAACTACCAGAAGCTGCACCTTGATCATGGCCATCTTTTAAAACCCGAATATTAGCCCCTTCCCTTGCCAAAATCGGTTTTTTCACCCATTTGCCAGCCAATGTTCGCTGTGGGTCATAAGTATGGGTTTCGACCAATAAAGGATGGTTTGGGTAACGTTTCCAAAGCTCAACCAGAATTGCTTTATTTGAAAGTAGCATTTTCCAACAAGGTTCAATCCACTGTGTTTGTGGATGGATATATTGAGAAAATGATTCTTCCCAGATCCATTCCCATGGATAGAGCTTGAACAGGTTTTGAATGGGGCGATTATTAAGATCAACAAAATTTTGTCCGTTCCAACCTATGTTTTCCATAGAAAGCTCGGAAACTTGTAGATGAGCTTGGTAAGCCGTATCCATCAAATACTCTAAATTGCCCCAATCTTCTCGTCCCGCTTCCTGACAGGCAGCAAAATGCACATGACTACCGCGCGGTAAAATCGTCTTCCAGCGTTTAATCAGGTCTTCATGAATGCTATTGAATTGGTCTCGGTTCGCAATGCCTGAGACTTGTTCTATCCACAGCCACTGCGCTACAGATGCTTCTAGTAAGCCGGTAGGTGTATCGGCGTTGTATTCCAGCATTTTGATATTTCGCCCATCGTAGGCGAAATCAAAGCGACCATAGAGTATTGGTGCATTTTGTTTCCATGAGCTTTCAATATGGCTTAAGGCTACTTCGGGAATTTGAAAATAAGTAGGATAGTCACCCCGTTGAATGAGTTCTCCTACAACAGATAAACACATCTGATGCATTTCATTTGCTGCGTCTTCAAGTTGTTCAATCTGCTTAAGGGTAAACTCGTAAGCAATCCCTTCAGACCAGTAAATTGAGCCGTCGAGAGAAGGTAAATTAAAATAATCAAAACCAATATTTTGATGCTCCACTTGCCAGTCTGGGCGTGGAGTAAAGATTTTTCTTTTCATCTTATTATGTTAATGCCTGAAGACTTAGCCGCCGAAAGAAAAACCGCTACGACCAAATCCACCTCGAATTGGCGATGAAAAAGACGAAATTTTCGATGTGCTTGAAATGATGGGGCGACCAGCACTCAAGTTGCTATAAGGGTGTAAGGTGTTGCCGCGAAAAGAAACTTCGCGGTTATTTCGATAATACGCAGGTCCTAAATAATGGCCTGAACCAGAACTATGTCCACTTGAGCTATTTTCTTCTTCACAAGTTTCAGTATTCCAGTCGCGAGCACAGTTATATTGGTTGTTATATACATCTTGTACTAAAGGACCATCATTATGGCTACATGCCGTGAGCAATAAAGGCACCACGACAAGATTAATTTTTTTAGAACGCATGAGCCCCACACATTTTAATAAGTATGTTCGACATACAATGTCGAATAGATATTGTCTATTATGTTTCTGATTAGGAAAGATAAATTTTAAGTTGGCATATAATATTAATCTGTTTTTTTAAAGTACAGCTTATTTTTAAAATTTAAAGCACAAGGCATCTCGCTTGTAGATGCCTTGTTTTGATGAATTAAGACTGTAACTGCTTTTTGTTGTGTCGTAAGGATAGATAAGCAGTAATTGCTAACACCAATACGATAAAGCTTAACGAGATCCAGATTGGCATGTGGAATACATCAAGCAACAACATTTTTGCACCAATGAACAATAAAATGATGCCTAAGCCGTATGGCAAGTAATGCAGTTTGGTTGCAGCGCCAGCAAGTAAGAAGAACATTGCGCGTAAACCTAAAATTGCCATTAAGTTTGCTGTTAAAACAATAAACGGATCGCTCGTTACCGCGAAAATCGCAGGAATAGAATCTACTGCAAAAATAACGTCAGAAGCTTCAACTAAAATTAACACTAGAAATAACGGCGTTGCCCACAATAAACCGTTTTGACGTACAAAGAATTTGTCGCCTTCAAGCTGCGGAGTAATACGCATGTGCTTACGTAGCCATTTTAAAACTTTGATATCTTCAATATTGGTTTCTTCTTCTTGGCCCTTTAAGAACTTAAAGCCTGTGTATACCAAGAATGCACCGAAGATATAAAGCACCCAAGAGAATTCTTGAACGAACCATGCACCAATAAAGATAAAGAGAGTACGCAGTACGATTGCGCCTAATACGCCGTAGAGAAGGATTTTACGTTGTAATGCAGCAGGAATAGCAAACGCTGCGAAAATCATTAACCAGACGAAAACGTTGTCAATTGCGAGCGACTTTTCAAGCAAGTAACCTGCAAAGTATTCCATTGTTTTTTGATTTGCTAAGGTCACACCAGCAGTTTGCTGTAGATACAGCCATAAACCACCACCAAATAACGCTGCGACACTCACCCACGCTACGCTCCAGTAAGCAGCTTGCTTAATTGAAACATCCTGACCTTGCTTTTGCTTAAAGCCTAAAAAGTCAATCAGGAGCATTACAATGACAATGCCAAAGAATGCTATGTATAGCCATAAATTGCCGATCGATTCCATAAAACCTCCACATCCGGCAATTGGGCATAAAAAAACCTTGACCCGTTGCCAGATGAATTAAACATCTGTACCAACATGATCAAGGTCTTGCCTACATCATGAATTTCATGATGCTCAGATACCGACTTTTTAATAAAAGTGTATTGACGATATCTGACACATAACATTGCTGCTATGTTTGGAGGAGGCTACTCCCCTTGTCAAACTAAATTCTGTTTTGGATAAAACATATCCAACTACGCATAGAATGGCAGATTTTTTAGAATTACGCAACTGAACTTAATTTCGTGGTTTTAACACTAAAAGGGCTCTAGAGGTTATTTAATTAAACCTCGATCTAAAAGCGGTTTACATATGATCTGGTAAAGGTGAATAAAGAATGCGGTTAAGCGCGTGCCGTAGGCATTCCAGAAGTAATATCCGGCTGTATTGACCAATAGCGCTACAATAAAAGCGCCCAACATATCTAAAGGGAAATGCACACCAAGATAAATACGCGACCATGCCACGACAAATGACAAGGATAGAAGAATTATTCCAATCAGTTTGCGCTGAGCAAATAAATAAGACAGAGCGATGGTGCTGAAAATCAGCATATGATTACTTGGAAAAGATGCCGTTGGTGCATGTTCGATAAAAGTAGTACCAACACCCATGACAAACGGTCTTGCATGATGGTAAAACAGAGAAATAACATAACCTACTAAAAGCGACACGCAGGTCAAAAAGACAGATTTAACAACCCTATTTTTTAAATCTTGGTCGCCATAGAACCATAAAAATGTAAGGATGAATAAAAGAATATAGAGGAGATCATTAGCAAAAAAGATAGCAAGACGAATGATAAATTGACTCGCATCCTGAGCCCCATTAATAACATGGAATAAGCTAAGGTTGAGTGTTTCTAAAGACATTCATATTCCAAACGAGAACAAAAACGTGAGCTATGATAAAGAATTAAGCTTAATGTCTTGATAAAGAATTGTCACAAAAATGAAATATAGTTTGTTTGTGAGTAAAGATTAAACAGCTTAGAACGATAATTTTTAATGCGCGATCTGGACGTTGATATTAAAGTGCTAACGTGTTGGCATTTTATTCGAGAACGTTATTTTATGACTACTCAAGAAAAACAGAAAAAATTAAGTTTGAGGCCTTTATCTCCAAGAGATCCAGAACAGCCGCATAGAGCAGCGACTCCCCTCGAATTATTGTTCGATTTAATTTTTGTGGTCGCGATTGCAACAGCAGGTCAGCAGTTACACCACGCCATTATTGAAAATCATCTATGGCATGCGTTACCAAGCTATTTGATGGTATTTTTTGCGCTGTGGTGGGCATGGATGAATTTTTCATGGTTTGCTTCGGCTTACGATAATGATGATGCGTTGTATCGATGCCTCACCTTTGTGCAAATTGCAGGTTCATTGGTGATGGCAGCAGGCATTCCTGATATATTTCATAGTCAGGATTTTGATGTAATGATCATCGGTTATGTGATCATGCGAATGGCATTAGTTACCCAGTGGTTGCGTGCAGCAAAATATGATCCTGCTCGACGTATTACGGCTTATCGCTATGCAATAGGGATTGTACTGGTACAGATTGGTTGGTTAGTTGCCAATTTTACCCATGTACTTTCGGCCCCTTTATTTTTATTTTTAGCTGCGATGGAGCTATTTGTTCCCTACTATGCAGAAAAATATTCACCTACGCCGTGGCATCCACATCATATTGTAGAGCGTTATGCCCTGCTTACGATTATTGTGTTGGGTGAATCAATTATTGGTAGCTTTAATGCGATCCGCGATGCGCTGACTGCTCAATCTATTAATATTCCTGCCGTTTTCTTAATGGTCGGTGGATTGATGCTTATGTTCGCAATGTGGTGGGCTTATTTTGATCGTAGTGGACAACACCATCATCTGAAAGGTGTACGTCCTTTTGTTTGGGGATACGGCCATTATTTTGTTTTTGTCAGTATTGCTGCGGTCGGTGCTGCGCTTGCAGCGGCTGTGGATGTCACAACCCATCATGCGCATATTTCTGATTTATATATGGGAATAGTCGTTGCGGTGAGTGTGGTGCTCTATACCACCTGTATTTGGATACTTTACGAGTTCCAATGCTTATCTGGAATTACTAAATGGTTTTACCCAATTACAGCGCTGATTATTTTATGTATTCCGTTTATTTGTAATAACGTGGGATATAGCGTTTTTGCGATGGGTATTGTCTATAGTTTACGTTTAATAGTTTCTAATAAATTTCTGGATAATATAGAACCAGAAAAGGTTTAAGAGTCACTGATATAAAAAACGGGTTTCAATTTGAAACCCGTTTTTTTATTGAATCATCTAATGCGGAAGTTAAGCAGCTTTTGCTTTTAATGCATTCATTAATTTTTGATGTAAGCCGCCAAAGCCACCATTAGACATAATCACTACAGCATCGCCCTCACCTGCTTCATTGACAATACGTTCAATAATTTCATCAAGTGAACGACTGACTTGAGCATGGTTAGACGCAGCTTCAATCACGGGTTGTAAATCCCAATCTAAACCTTCTGGCTGGTACCAGATCACATCATCTGCTAAGCGTGCTGAATGCGCTAAGCCATCTTTATGGCTTCCCATACGCATTGTGTTTGAACGTGGTTCGATAATGGCCCATAAACGGCGTTCGCCTAAACGTTTACGTGCGCCATCTAAAGTCGTGTCAATTGCAGTTGGATGGTGAGCAAAGTCATCATAAACCTCAATGCCATTGACTGTGCCGAGTAACTCCATACGACGTTTCACGCCACCAAAGTTAGACAAAGCTTCACAAGCTTGCTCAAGCGCCACACCCACATGCTGAGCGGCTGCAATCGTTGCCAAAGCATTAGCTACGCTATGTTGTCCTGTCATGCTCCATTTAACTTCACCAACGACATTACCATTTTCAAGTACTTTAAAATGGCTGCCATCAATTGAAATGAGTTCGGCAGACAAAGCAGCTTTTTCATTTGCTTCTAAACTTGTACGAATGACTGGCGTCCAGCAACCCATTTCAAGTACTTCATCAATATGAGTTTCAGTAATTGGCGCAATAATACGGCCTTCACTTGGAATGGTACGAACAAGATGATGGAACTGCTTTTGAATAGCCGCTAAGTCATCAAAAATATCGGCGTGGTCAAATTCAAGGTTGTTTAAAATCGCCGTTTTCGGGTGATAGTGAACAAACTTAGAACGCTTATCAAAGAAAGCTGAGTCATATTCATCGGCTTCAACGCAGAAGTATTTGCCACCACCTAAACGAGCGCTTTCACTAAAGCCCAGTGGAACGCCGCCAATTAAAAAGCCTGGATTTAAACCTGCCTGATCAAGTACCCAAGCCAGCATGGTTGTAGTCGTGGTTTTACCATGAGTACCAGCTACACCAAGTACATGTTTACCTTGTAAAACGTGGTCAGCAAGGAACTGTGGACCAGAAATATATGGCAGACCTTCGTTAAGCATATATTCCACAGCATCAATACCACGTTTCATGGCATTTCCGACAATGACTAAATCTGGATGAGGCTGCAAATGACTACGATCATAGCCTTGCATGAGGGTAATACCTGCGTTTTCTAACTGGGTAGACATTGGCGGGTAAACGTTTAAATCGGAACCGGTTACCTTATGCCCTAAATCACGAGCTAAAAGTGCTAAAGAGCCCATAAAAGTGCCACAAATACCCAAGATATGCAGATGCATTGCTCGCCTTCTCCACTGCTTCTATACACAGCACGTCAAGTGTCTGCGCGTTCATTATTGATAAATTTGGCAGCAACGATAGCAAGGCTAAACGGGAAAAGATAGTCAAAAATCGTTGTTGTTCTATGTGTTTGAGGCCCTTATAAAAGTACAGCTTTATTTTTTGTATTTAAGCTGAATTACAGTTTTATCTTTTATAATGTTTTCTATCTTTAATAATACTTAAATCATCGTAAAGATGAAGGATGTGCCTTTGAGCCCAACGGTTTTAGCTTTTACGCTATTAATTATTTCTAACTGCTTTATGACGCTTGCATGGTATGGGCACCTCAAATTTTTGCACCATGCTCCACTCTGGCAAGCGATTTTATTCGGTTGGATTATTGCCCTGCTTGAATATAGTTTTATGATTCCTGCTACTCGTATGCTAAGTGCACAAGGTTGGTTACTCGGTGAAATGAAAATCACGCAGGAAGTAGTTACGCTGATTGTGTTTGTACCGTTTATGATTTTCTTGTTTAAACAGCCATTTAAACTAGATTACTTGTGGGCGATGTTATGTCTATTTGGTTGTGTTTATTTCGTATTTAGAAGCCAATAATTTGCAATAGCTTGTATTGAATAATTGATTCTATACAAGCTATTATTTTCTAAATACCTAATTATCTTGCTGGGTGTTTACACGCTTTTTTTAGAATTTTAGAAAATTGTTGATCTCTTGGCGTTGGATCTTCATAGTCAAAAGCATAATTACTGTCTGTTGTGGTTGTACTCAAAGCGCCGTCCGGCTCAAAATTAGACATGGCATAACCATAGGTCTGATCGTCACAGTAAATTCGATATTCAGTAATTGAATATACATTTCCTGCCTCAGTTGCACCAAGATAATAACCAGTCATAAGAACGGGTTCTCTCTCATCAGTAGCAGATGTTCCCGTGACAATAAATTTCTCTTGGACTTTGCCAGTTAATGCTCCACTTTTGATTTCTCCGTTATAACCTTTTTCTTTATTTAAAGTTTTAATGGTTTTTTGAAATTCACCGATGTTTAAATTTACTAAGGCCGCATAACTCATTGTTGTGCAAAGTGTGAGTGTTAAGAATCCAAGAAATTTTTTCATTATTAAGCTCTTATTGATTTCATTAAGCGCGCTATATTAATAAAATTTGAGAATGTGTCACTGTTAAACCATGACATTTTTTTATGAGATTAAAAATATTCGCAGAGCTGGTCAGTTAAATTTTCGTGAGATGAAAAATCAGTCTATAATAATGGGCTTCCGAACCATTTAAAACTTGGCTCTCGTCGAGATTTATCTTCTTTTACTTTTGTCTCTGGAACATTAGCAATGAATGCGGCCGCAGCACAAGACGCTCAACCTCTCGTTGGAATTATTATGGGTTCTCAATCTGATTGGGCAACTCTCGAAAACACAGCCAATATGCTTAAACAGCTTGGTGTCCCATTTGAAGCGGAAGTGGTATCTGCTCATCGTACTCCAGATCGTTTATTTGAATATGCAGAAACTGCGCGTGATCGTGGTATTCAAGTGATTATTGCTGGTGCCGGTGGTGCAGCGCATTTACCTGGAATGTGTGCCGCAAAAACTGATTTACCAGTTTTGGGTGTGCCAGTGAAATCATCAATTTTAAATGGCGTAGATTCTTTGCTTTCAATCGTACAAATGCCAGCTGGTATCGCAGTAGGTACTTTAGCGATTGGTCCAGCAGGTGCGACGAATGCTGCAATTATGGCGGCACAAATCTTAGGTTTAACTCGTCCTGAAATCGCAAAAAATGTTGCTGATTTCCGCGCTGCGCAAACTGATAAAGTTGCAAGCAAAAATATTCCGGGTCAGGTGTAAGAGGCTGAGATGGATAAAACTATCGGTATTTTTGGTGGTGGGCAACTGGGTCGAATGATGGCTCAAGCGGCGTTACCATTAAATATTCAGTGTACTTTTTTTGAAGCAAATACAGATTGTCCAGCAGGTGTTTTAGGCCAAGTCTTTTCTAGTCAAGATGAGCAAGGTTTAAAGCAGTTTATTGAAAGTGCTGATGTTTTCAGTCTTGAGTTTGAAAATACGCCAGTTGAAGATGTTGATGTTTTAACACAAACCAAAGCATTGCACCCTCCCCGTGTTGCTTTAGCAACTGCGCAAAATCGCTTGTCAGAAAAAGCATTGTTTGATGAACTTACTATTCCTGTAGCGCCGTATCGTGCTGTAGATAGCTTAGAAAGTTTGAAAAAGGCTGTTGCTGAGCTTGGTTTACCGATTGTGCTTAAGACAGCAACTGGTGGATATGATGGTAAAGGTCAGTTTGTACTTCGTTCAGAAGACCAGATTGACACCGCTTGGGCTGAACTTGGTCCTGCAAAAAGTCTAGTTGCCGAAAGCTTTGTTAAATTCTCTCGCGAAGTTTCAATTATTGCGGTCCGTGGACAAAATGGTGAAGTAAAAACTTGGCCATTGGCTGAAAATCACCACCATAATGGCATTTTATCGCATTCAATTGTTCCAGCACCGAATAGTGAAGCTTTACAGCCTGTTGCTCAAGACTACATTACACGGTTGTTGAATCACCTCAACTATGTTGGTGTGTTGACTCTAGAGCTGTTTGTGACAGAACAAGGTTTGTGTGCAAATGAGATGGCACCACGTGTGCATAACTCAGGTCACTGGTCAATTGAAGGCGCTGTCTGTTCTCAGTTTGAAAACCATATTCGAGCTGTTGCAGGTCTTCCATTAGGTTCAACAGACGTTGTTCGTCCAACGGTCATGATCAATATTATTGGTCAGCATCCTAAAACTGAAGATGTACTTGCCTTAAATGGTGCTCATCTACATCTTTATAACAAGTCTGAACGTGCTGGCCGTAAATTAGGCCATATCACTTTAATGCCTGTAGATAGTAATGAATTGACGGCCTTATGCCGTCAATTGGCGAAAATTTTGCCAGAACCACTCGCTCTAACAGCAGATATGACCCTCTAAATAGTTTTAATTTTGCAAAAAAGCGATCTTCGGATCGCTTTTTTTATCTTTTAAATTTAAATCATAATTATTTGGGGTTTGTGGATAACTTTTTATGTGAATTTTTGAATTTAAATATTGGTGGTGTTTTTAAATTTAAAAAAGTGAAAACAGGTTTTACATTGTTTTGAATTTAAAGTTAGTTATCCACAAGAGAGTTTAATTTATAACAGATGGTGGAGGCTATATCTTTTGAATTCAAAACTAATGATGTTTGTTGAAGCATTTTTAAATTCAAAATAACGTGGCAAGTTTGAATTTAAAACATGGGGTGGTTTTTGAATTTAAAAATACAGATTGTTCGGTTGATTGGATTTGCCGTGTCATAAAGAATGATGAAATATAGAATGGAATCAATAAATAGTACTGTTTTTCTCGACTGTGGATAAGTTTATCCACAGAAACACATGTTTTATAGTTTAAATTTAAAATAAGGTTTTTGAATTTAAACTATGCGCTATTATTTTGAATTCAAAACTGGAGATGTACACTGGTTGAAGTTTTAAATTCAAAATAAAGTGAAAAATTTGAATTTAAAACACTGGAAATGAATTTAAAGAAGAGATTATGAATTCAAATTTACGTTTTCTCTCTGAAATTTTAGACTCATAATGGTATGGTACTTAAAAATTTAAATTCAAAAATTGAAACTGGGATAATATGCGACGTTTTTCTTGTATTGTTGGCTCTGTATTTTTAGCAATGACTCAGGCTCAAGCAGAGCTCGTAATTAATGGTTCTGCAATATCTAGCAGTGCCACTGTTCCGGCAGTGACTAACGAAAATTATACGCCTAATAATAATTTCCAAAGTTGTTTGGCAAATTTACGCTCTCAAGCGATTGCTGCCGGAGTCTCTGGTACAACCTATGATCGTTACACTCAAAACTTAACTTCAGATTATTCGGTTATTGATAAGTTAAATTATCAACCAGAATTTTCGACACCAATTTGGGATTATCTTTCTGGCTTGGTAGATGAAGAGCGTGTTGAGCTTGGAAAACAAAAGTTGGCGCAATATCGCGATGTTTTAAATCGTGCTTCTCAAACTTACGGCGTGCCACCAGAAACAATTGTGGCAGTGTGGGGTGTTGAAAGTAATTTTGGTGATATTTCTGGAAAATATCCTTTATTACAAGCACTCGGAACTTTAAGTTGTGAAGGTCGCCGACAAAGTTATTTCCGTACTGAATTTTTTGCCACCATGCGTATTTTACAGCGTGGTGACTTAACTGAAGATCAGCTGAAAGGTTCATGGGCTGGGGCATTTGGACATACGCAATTTATGCCATCGACCTATGAACGTTTAGCTGTTGATTTTGATGGAGATGGTCGTCGCGATTTGGTGTCTAGTACAGTTGATGCATTGGCTTCAACGGCTAATTTCTTAAATAAAGCAGGTTGGCAAGCAGGAATGCCATGGGGTTTTGAAGTAAAAGTTCCCCAAGGTATGTCAATTGATGGAGAAGGGCGACGCTCAAAGAAAGCTTTAAGTAGCTGGAGTACACGAGGTGTTACTCGGATTGACGGCTCTCCACTTGTCCAAGGAGCTTTATCTAGCAGTACTTCGGCAGGTTTAATGGCACCAGCAGGCGTAAATGGTCCAGTATTCTTAGTATTTAAGAATTTTGATGCTATCTATAGTTATAACGCTGCGGAAAGTTATGGTCTTGCAATTGCTCATCTATCTGATCGTTTAAAAGGCGCTCGTCCTTTTGCGACATCTTGGCCAACTGATGATCCAGGAACTTCACGTGCAGAACGTCGTGAAATCCAACAGTTTTTGATTAATCGTGGCTACGATATTGGCGCGGTTGATGGTCTTATTGGGGATAAAACCCGTGTAGCTATTCGTCAAGAGCAAACTCGTTTAGGTTTAAATCCAACCGGACGAGCAGGGCAACAAATCTTACGCGCATTCCGTCAAGAACAAGCCCAAAAAATGATGCAATAAACTGAAAATAATAAAAAGGTCTGCACGTGCAGACCTTTTTTATAAGTATTTGTATAAGATTGCTAATCTAATTTAACCGCTTCTAATATATCAAAAATAACTGAAGTGACATCTTGGCTTAAATCTCGATCATTAAAGATTTCATACGCAGTGATCGTAACATCTGTATCACTGGGTAATTGCTTTTGTTCTTCTTCAATTAAATGTTCAATCGGTAGCAGAGTCTGTTTCACTTCAAGATGCAAAATATCTTTATATTCAATATTTTCATCTTCAAGCTCGATTTCATGCTCATTGAAAAAGGGGATTAGAATAGAATGAAGATACGGTTTGATTTCAATAATATCAAACAGTTCAATATCGCGTGTTTGTTCAATTGTGCTGATATGATCATTTACTTCAATCAGGATATGATAGTAACTCATCTTGATCTCCATTCTATTTTCGTTAGCTCTTATGACCACAATAACATGACTTTGATATGAATTTCGATGTATCTATCTAGAAATAGATACATCATTTTATATCAAGTTCTTAATTATTGAGGTAAAGCGCTCAATAGATCACGATCAGCATCGGTAAGGCCAGTGATTTTTCTGTCACCATCTTTACGAACTGAGTACATCAATGCATTTGGCTGATCACTGTGTTTTAAGCCAAGCGCATGTCCTAGCTCGTGAGCAATCGTTAAACGTAAATCATCAATAGACTTGAACTCATAAATCACAATTTGTTTGCCGTTGTAGATACCTTTTTTAAAGACATCAGCTTGAGCATTTTGCTTAAATTCATTTAATGAATTATTAAACTCATTATTAATCTGATTAAAATGAGTAACTTTGACATTTAAATCTTTAGCTTGCTCATTATATGCAGCAATTTCTTTCTTTAAAGCAACAGTTTGCTTTTGCAAATCTTTCTGGGTTTTAGCCAAAGATTTAGCACTATATTCAGGTGCTAATTTGCCTTGGTTAAGTTGCATAATTTGCTGGTCAAGATTTTTCAATTTGCCATTCAAAATCTGTTTTTTATTTTCAAGGTCAGACTGAGTTTGACCAAGGGTTTGCTTCAATTGCTTAATTTGTTGCTGTTCATCAATTACACGTTGCTGTTCTTGCTGGAACTGAGCTGCAATTTTTTGACGCTGTTCAGAACGACTTTGACCATTATCGTAAACTAGACGAATTTCTAACTTTGCATTTGGATCATAAGTAAAATAATCCTGCCCAGTGCCTTGTTTCCAAATATCTGCAGCTTGTTGGCTAATCTGAATCAATTGATCTTGGCTCAAACCAAAACGTGGATCAATTTCAGCAATTTTATAAGTCAGGTGCTGACCCGCTTTTTGCTGAATTTGAGTATGAGCTGGAGTGGCAAGATTAGCATTAGCCTGAAAATTAGAAAAAGCAAAGGCTACGCCTAGTAACAAAGATGTTAAACGCATAATAAAAGAGGGGGAGATTTAAAAAAAACGTATTATAAGAATATAAAGTGAAAAATCAATCAAAAAACATACAATTCAGATAAATAAATGAGACTTTAGTCTCATTAGTTTTTACCAAGTGCAAAATTATTTTTTAGATAAAATTCAATATGTTTAGTTTTATTTAGTTTTTTTAATTATTTAACTTTAATTATTTTCCTTAATTGAACTATATATTGAGCCTAATAACTCTAAATCTGAATCTGTTAATTTGAAATTATGAATATCTTGCTCTTTTAAACGGGGGTACATTAAAGATTTGGGATCAGTGGTATGTTTTAGTCCTAAAGCATGGCCAAACTCATGAGCAAGGGTCAAACGTAAATCATTTAAAGAAGCATAACCGTAAATTTGAATTTGGTTTTGACTGAATAAGCCTTTATGAAAGGTCTGAATACTGGTTTTTTGTTCTAGCTTAAATTGTGTCATTAACGTTGTTAAATCGCTTTGCTCTTGATTTATGTCTTTAATTTTTTTGTTAAGCATTTGAATTCTATAATTTAAATTATTTGATTCATTTTGCAAATTTCCAGATATTTGCTGTAGTTGATTCTGCCGCTCTTTTAATTCATCGGCACGATAGTATTGATGTTCCCCTTGGTTAAAGCGGGTTACGTCTCGTTGATAGTGTTCAAATTCAGCTTTTAGACTGATCTTTTTTTTGTTCAAATCAGATGATAGCTGATCAATTTCCTGTTTGTTTAAAATAATCTCTTCATTTTTAATGCGCCATTGTTCCTGCTTTTGTAAAAGAGCATTTAAATTTTCTTGTTGTTCACTTTTAATAATTTGATGATCATCATAAATTAAGTTAATTGATAACTGTGCTTCTGAATCATAAGAAAAATAGGTTTTTCCCGTCTCTTTGTGCCAGATTTCAGCAGCTTGTTGGCTTACTTCAATAAGTTGTTCTTTAGTGAGTTGAAACCGTGGGTCAATAAAAGCAATTCGATACTTTAAAGGCTGATTAGATGAAGCAATTGGTAGATTACTTTGAGCAAAGATCGTCGTTTGTAAGCCTATGCATAAACACAAGCTAAGTCCCCACCATAGAAATTTTTTCATGGCAAAATAAAAAATATAAATAAATCTTATTGTTAGCTACTTAATTAATTTCGTCAAAATGATAAAAAATGCAGGAGAGTGGGAGAATTTGTGATCTGGCTATAAAAATTTAAAAAGATGTTTTTAGACTTGGCAATAATGGAATAATTAATGTAATAAGTAACAATGTCTTTTAGTTTATAAAATCTTTTTTATAATTAATAGATTAGTTTTTATCATTGATCTTTTTGACATTAAGATAATTAAAAATCTCCTTTAAAAAGCTATTGTTATTTTTTGTAACCCATAAAAAACCGCGCCTAAGCGCGGTTTTTTATTAAAGAAACAAATTATTTTTTGTCATCTTTAACTTCAGTAAACTCTGCATCTACAACGCCATCGTCAGCTTTTTGTTGACCTGCATCGCCACCTTGGAATGCATTTGGATCAAAGCCTTCTGCACCACCAGCTTGCTGTGCTTGTTCATAAGCACGTTGAGTGATAGGCATTAAGATATTTTGTAAAGCTTCAGTTTTAGCTTTGATATCTTCAACATCATTTTCTTTTGTTGCTAATTCAAGTTCAGAAACCGCAGTACTTACAGCTGTTTTTTCATCTTCAGTAACTTTATCACCAAGATCTTTTACAGCTTTGTTTGAGCTTGAAATTAATGCATCAGCTTCGTTACGAGCTTTTGCAAGTTCTTCAAACTTACGATCTTCTTCAGCATTCGCTTCAGCATCTTTAATCATTGCTTCGATTTCAGCATCAGACAAACCTGAGTTTGCTTTAATCTGGATTGATTGCTCTTTACCAGTGCTCTTATCTTTAGCAGATACTTTCAAGATACCATCAGCATTGATGTCGAAAGATACTTCAATTTGTGGCACACCACGTGGAGCAGGTGGAATGTCGCCTAATTGGAAGTTACCCAACAATTTGTTTTGTTGAGCCATCTTACGTTCACCTTGGTAAACAGAAATGTCTACAGCAGGCTGGTTGTCAGCAGCAGTAGAGAACACTTGTGATTTCTTCGCAGGAATCGTCGTGTTTTTCTCAATGATTGGTGTTAATACACCACCCATTGTTTCAATACCTAAAGTTAATGGTGTTACGTCTAATAAAAGAACGTCAGTTTTGTCACCAGACAATACTGCACCTTGAATCGCAGCACCGATTGCAACTGCTTCGTCAGGGTTCACGTCTTTACGTGGCTCTTTACCAAAGAATTCTTGTACTTTTTGTTGTACAAGTGGCATACGAGACTGACCACCAACCAAAATTACGTCAGAGATGTCAGAAGTCGAAAGACCAGCATCTTTAAGCGCGATACGGCAAGGCTCAATGGTACGAGCAACTAAATCAGCAACTAAACCTTCAAGTTTTGCACGTGTTACATTGATCACTAAGTGTTTAGGACCAGTTGCATCAGCAGTGATGTATGGAAGGTTGATTTCAGTTGCATTTGATGAAGAAAGCTCGATTTTTGCTTTTTCAGCAGCTTCTTTCAAACGTTGTAACGCAAGTGGGTCATTTTTCAAGTTCACACTTTGTTCTTTCTTAAATTCTTCAACCAAGAATTCAATTAACGCGTTATCAAAGTCTTCACCACCAAGGAAAGTATCACCATTTGTTGATAACACTTCGATTTGTTGGTCGCCATCAAGGTCTGCGATTTCAATGATTGATACGTCAAAAGTACCACCACCTAAGTCGTAAACAGCAATTTTACGATCGCCTTCTTTTTTGTCCATACCGAACGCAAGTGCAGCAGCAGTTGGTTCGTTAATGATACGTTTAACGTCTAAACCAGCGATTTTACCCGCATCTTTAGTTGCTTGACGTTGAGCATCATTAAAGTAAGCAGGAACAGTAATAACTGCTTCTGTAACTGTTTCACCTAAATAGTCTTCTGCAGTTTTCTTCATCTTTTTCAAGATTTCAGCAGAGATCTGTTGAGGCGCTAATTTTTTATCGTTTACTTCTACCCAAGCATCACCATTGTCAGCTTTGATGATTTTATAAGGTACAAGGCCGATGTCTTTTTGTACCGCTTGATCTTCATAACGACGACCAATTAAACGCTTAATAGCGAATAATGTATTTTTCGGGTTAGTTACTGCCTGACGCTTAGCACTTTGACCCACTAAGATCTCGCCATCTTTATAAGCAATGATCGATGGAGTTGTACGTGTGCCTTCAGCGTTTTCGATTACTTTTACTTTATCGCCTTCAAGTACAGCAACGCATGAGTTGGTAGTACCTAAGTCAATACCAATAATTTTTGCCATGTGACGTTTTCCTCAAAAATTCTTTTGCAATGTTTTTGCTTGTTATCCGATATGAGAGTGAATCTATTTTTTTCAAGCGTTTTAGCGAAAAAAAATCTAAAAACTCTCAATTTTTTATTTATTGACCAACCATAACCATAGCAGGGCGCAATAAGCGACCATTTAAGGTATAGCCTTTTTGTAAAACGGTACCGATTTCATTCGCTTTAGCGTCTGGGGCAATGCCCACTGCTTGATGTAACTCTGCGTTGAAACCATTTTGAGTGTCAGCTTCTACAACACCAAATTTTTCCAGCGTGGTTAATAGTGACTTCAAGGTTAACTTAATGCCCTCAAGTACAGGAGTTTCTTCATCACCCGCTGCTTGAATCGCACGCTCTAGATTGTCTACAGAATCCAGCAATTCTTTTGCAAATTTTTCAAGCACAGTTTCCTTATGCTTCTCAGACTCACGTTGAATACGCTCTACACTTTTTTGTGCTTCGTAAACAGCATTCGCTGTACGTGCTTTTTCAAGTTTAAGGCTTTCTTCTAATTTAGTGATTTGCGCTTGTAAAGATTCAACGGTAACGTCGTTTGCTTGCTCTCCACCTTCAGCCTGAGTTTGCTCATTAGATTGCTCTGCTTGCTCGTGTTGAATGTCTTGAGCTTGCTCATTTTGCTCATTAGCCATTGATGATCTCCGTTTAAATGGGTTTTTAAACATGTACAGTCCTTTTTGGCATCAGTATTTACTGTGTAAAACCTGAACTGCCATGCATATGCTGTAATTCATTAATAGGTATGAAGTATGGGCACTGCCTAAAAATTCAAGCGTACACGACAATTTAAAGCTTTTAATTTTGCGGTTTTAAGTAAAAATCTAAATTTTCGATCATAAAAGCAATAAATTCCTGCGTTATTTTGGGTAAATGCTGCCTAGATGCATATACCACTGACAGACTTAATTCCGGCGCTGAAAAGTTTTTAAATAAAGGAACTAGTCGTTTTTCTTTTAAATCTTTTTTAACTAATAGTGAAGGCAACATAGCTACACCCTGAGCATGTAGACACATATCATAAACAGCATTTACATCATTACTTTTAAAGGTAACGTTTAAAGGATAATTCTGTGGTTGTTGCTCTTCATCAAAAAGAGTCCAGTATTGATGCTGGCTATGGTGAGCTAAACATTCATATTGAATAAGTTGTCTTGGGTGGGAGAGGGGGCTGTGCTGTTTTAAATAGTCTGGATGAGCACAAAATACCGATTCGATCTGGCAGACTGGTCTCGCAATTAATCCATCTGCAACTTTTTGCGTTATACGCAAAGCTAAATCGACCTGTGCATCAATCAAGTCAATTGTATTTTCAGTAAGATATACGTCAAATTGAATATGTGGATGCTGCTTTTTAAATTGACGAATACATTCCCCAACACCTAATTGAAATAAAAATAAACCACAGGTAAAGCGAATCGTACCGTTATGTTGTTCGGGTGCTGCCAGCTCTTGTAGAAGTTGTTGTTGTTGTAAAATATTTTCGCAGTAGAGTAGGGCTTTTTCACCGGCTGGAGTGAGAGATATTTTTCGTGTATTTCTTTGAAATAGTCGAGTTGAGAATGTGTGCTCTAGGTGCTCAAGATAGCGAGAAACCATGGCGCGGGAATAATTAAGATGTTCGGCGGCTTTAGTTAAATTGCCATGTTGAGCAATAGAAACAAAGACGTGTATGGCTTTTAATGTATCCATATGCTTTATCATTATTACAATATATGCAACAGTTTATCTTAATTTAGTGCATTTATCTTACAGAGATTGCAATTTAAAGTATTCCTCATGAAATTGGAGAATACATAATGAAATTTTTTAAATTAACTGCTTCAGCCCTAGCAACTGCCACAGCTTTGACAATGGCTTCCTCAGCTTTTGCGCAAGATCTAAAAATCCAAAGTTTTCTGGCTAAACCCGAACATTTTGGCGTGACTTCTACTTTAATTGAAGGCGATAAAGAAGTTTTATTGGTTAATGCGCAATTTTCAAAATCTGAAGCATTACGTATTGCTGCCGACATTATCGATAGCGGTAAAACGCTAAAGACAATTTTCGTAAGTTATGGTGATCCTGACTATTACTTTGGCTTAGATGTATTTAAACAGTATTTCCCAAATGTACAAATCATTGCAACGCCAGAAACTGTTAAACATATTCAAGATACTCAAGCGCTGAAAGTGAAATATTGGGGTCCACAAATGGGTGCAAATGCACCTAGCCAAATTGTTGTGCCGCAAGCTTACACTGCTAAAACTTTAAAGCTAGAGAATGAGTCCATCGAGATTAAAGGTAAGAAAGAACTTACTTATTTATGGATTCCTTCTTCAAAAGCAGTAGTAGGTGGTATTCCTGTCTCTTCAGGCATTCATTTATGGATGGCAGATACACCAAAAGTTAAAGATCGTAATGAGGTGATTCAAACTCTAGAAAGCATTAAAGCACTTCAACCTCAAACAGTTGTTCCTGCTCATATGGTTGAGGGAGCTCCACAAGGTTTAGATGCGGTTAACTTTTCGATCGACTATCTTAAGAGCTATGAGAAAGCCGTTAAAGTAAGTAAAAATGCGAGTGAGCTGAGTCAACTCATGCAAAAACAATATCCAACATTAAAAAGTGTGGATAGCCTAGAGCTAGGTGCAAAAGTTGTAAAAGGCGAGATGCAGTGGCCGTAATTTAAATCGAAATATCGCAAATTTGTAGAGAAGCCGTGGTGTATACCCGGCTTTTTTTAATGGGAAAAGGAATTTTTAGGCAAAAAACCTCTGTAACATTCTACGCACCTTATATAGTGTTTCTATAAATAGAATTTTTTTGAGTAGAGTAAAAGGCTCAGATAAAAATTGAAAATTGATAAAATTAAACAAAAGCTTAAGTTGCTACCTTTATATAAAAGATAGAGCTAAGAGTAGGGAAGTGAATTTAATAAAAAATTGCACAATTTGTACTTCTATTACTACAAAAGACAACCAATGATACGCACGCCAGAAAAAAAAATTGTGAATTATAGGCAGCGCGAAGATGATCTTTGCATTTAAGTGTTTGTCGTAATGAAAGGAAAGCGATTATGAAAAAATTAGGTCTTATCTCTGTAGTACTTGCTGGTGTTGCTTTTACAGCTGTTGGTTGTGCATCTGAAGCTGGTTTAAATGCATCAGGTTCTGCTCAAACAAGTGCTAGCCCATCTGGCGTACAAGCTGGTGTAGGTGTTGATGCTGGCGTTTCTGGCCAAGCGCAACCAGGTCAAGTTGATGCTGGCGCTTCAGGTTCAGTTTCAGGCTCTGCAACTGCTCAGTAATTCTTAGCGATAAGAACATTTAAAAGATTATGGAATACATATATTCAAGATGCCGATTTATATATGAAATGAGCTGCTACTCATCATTCTATAATTAAGAGAATTTAGATGTCTCAAAAAAGCCCCAAAAGACTTAACTTCATTGGGGCTTTTTATATAGTAATGAATTTAGTCATCATGACGAGAATCTCGGCGATTATGATCCCGATCTTCTACTCGTTTTTTATCCCATTCGTGGCGTCTTTTATCGTCATCACGGTGTTTTTTATCCTCGTCATGGCGTCTTTTATCCCATTCTTGACGATTTCGATCCTGTTCGCGAGCAACTCTTCGTTGTTGTTCATATATTCTTTGACGTTCTTCCCAGCGTTTCCGCTCCCAATCATTATATCGACGTCCATCATTGCGATCATAGCGATTAGTATCATGGTAACCATAGCCACCACGATAAGAAGGGTCATCCGTATAAGCAACACAGCCTACAGTTAAGAGACTGGTTGCTAATAAAGTAACAACTAGTTTTGTTGACATAATCTTACCTCTTTTTGTCTGTTAACAATAATTGGCAAAAAACTCCTGCTTGAAACGACAGATTTGTTAATGACATTTGCTTTAAATCAGATTAGCGTAATTTAGTTTTTACCTTTGTATCTTGATTACATGAGTTGTATGCGAATATAGTCAAACAGCAACAGAATTCTGTAGAAAATATGAAGGATAAGAGGAATTCATGGAGATAGGCATGACAGCATTTAATCAAAAAATTCAAACATTGCTAGATAAGGGCCAAGGGCCCGCTGCTCGAGCTCTTGATAAGTTACCTCGATTAGCTCAAGAATCACTTGCCAAAATTCTTGGGTATTCTTACCAATATCCAGATCTGGACTCATTTACTAAATGCCTGATGGCTGTACAAATTAAGCAGGGGCGTATCGGTTTTATTGGTCCAGATCCAATTGAATCCAGAAGGCAGTTTGATACGCAAATGTTAGCCATACGCCAGAAATCAACAGAGATTGATTCAGTAGAAGATATTCGTTTACCTCTTCAAAGTGGAACCGTTTTCGCGAGACACTACCACCCGGCTTCTAATAAAAAATTGCCTCTTCTTGTTTTCTATCACGGAGGGGGATTTGTTGTGGGTGGATTAGATACTCATGATGAGGCGTGTCGTATATTGGCAAAATATGCAAAAGTACAAGTACTCAGTATCGATTATCCTCTTGCACCTGAGGTTTCTCCTCAACATTTAATCCAGTCTTGTGAAGATGCTTTGGCTTGGGTATATCAAAATCGTAGACAATTAAAAATATTAAAAGGTCGAATTGCGGTAGCTGGTGATAGTGCAGGTGGAAACATCAGTACGGTTGTCGCTCAAAGATCCGTAAATAAACCTTATGCTCCACAGGCACAACTTCTTATTTACCCTACAGTCGATTTCAAGAGCCGACATCCATCCTTCTATGCCTATAACGAAGGATTGGTTTTGACAGATAAAGATATCGATAATGTCACTCAATATTATGCAACCCAGCATAACGTAGAATTAGACGATCCTATTATTTCTCCAACCTATGGAAACTTGAAGAAGAATCCACCGGCTTTTGTGATTACTGCTGGGCATGACGTATTACATGATGAAGGGAAAATCTATAGCTATAAGCTACGCCAAAATGGCGTCAAAATGCATTATGAAGAATACTCAGATCAAACGCATGGATTTATAAATCTGACGCCTATTTCTAAAAAGGCCAAACGTAACACCATTGAGTTCAGTAAAAACTTTAGAAAATTTTGGGATAAAAATAGCTAAATAAAAGTTTGGTCCATGTTTCACGTGGAACGTGGACTCATACTCAAATCTAAAATATAAGGCTTTAAATAAAAGATAATAAATACTCACTAGAATTCTTTTATATAGACGATTAAATTTAACCTTTATTAAGTTTTGCATTTTACTGTAGGAAGATATGAAAAAATTATTAATGCTATGTTGCTTGGGTTTAAGCAGTCATTCAGTCTGGGCTGACACTTTAGTTGAAATGCAAACAAATTTAGGCAACATAGAAATACAACTTTATGATGAGAAAGCCCCAATCAGTGTGAAGAATTTTAAAAGCTATATAAAGTCGAACTTTTATAAAGATACGATATTCCACCGCGTCATTCCTGGTTTTATGGTACAGGGTGGTGGGCTTACTGCAAATATGCAGGAAAAGACCACTCGAGCACCAATCAAAAACGAAGCTGGAAATGGGATTGCTAACACACGCGGAACCTTAGCAATGGCTCGTACCGCAAATCCTGACTCTGCTACTAGTCAGTTCTTTATTAATGTCGCAGATAATAGTTTTCTAAATCGCTCTGCTAGTAATGCTGGTTATGCAGTTTTCGGAAAAGTGATTAAAGGAATGGATGTGGTTGACCGTATTGTAAAAGTACCGACAATCACTGATGGAATGCATCAGAACGTCCCTAAACAACCTATTAAGATAATAGAAGTGAAAATCAAAAAAGAATAAAAATAAAAGATTTTAATATTTATTGTTTATTATCAATAATTTAAACCGTTGTTTTTACTTTTTTTGATTTCGATTGGGTGAAAAAGAATCGATCAAACACATATATTTGGAAAAGTGCTTGCGTACCATTTTTTTTCCCCTATAATGCACTCATCCCGACGCGATACATGAGAATATCTTAGCTTACAGGGTTAAGATGAAAAGCTTAGTATTGCGTTGAATTCTGTCTCTGACGAAGAGCAGAAAGATCATTAAGAGATTATGAAGAACAACTTGTGTGGATTTTTACTGATTGATTAATCGAAATATTATCATTGATTGATTGGTTTAAATTACTCGAAGTTTATTTGAGCGAAATTTAAGTCAGAAAATTGATGAGCCAGAATTGGCACCTTGTCTTTAATAAGGTGCAAAATGATTTTTAACTGAAGAGTTTGATCATGGCTCAGATTGAACGCTGGCGGCAGGCTTAACACATGCAAGTCGAGCGGAGTGATGGTGCTTGCACTATCACTTAGCGGCGGACGGGTGAGTAATGCTTAGGAATCTGCCTATTAGTGGGGGACAACATTTCGAAAGGAATGCTAATACCG
>NZ_FODU01000029.1:0-21746 GCF_900110445.1 Acinetobacter sp. yr461 | reverse complement strand
CTGGCTCATCAATTTTCTGACTTAAATTTCGCTCAAATAAACTTCGAGTAATTTAAACCAATCAATCAATGATAATATTTCGATTAATCAATCAGTAAAAATCCACACAAGTTGTTCTTCATAATCTCTTAATGATCTTCTTACTGGTTCGTCACCAGCAAGCTAGGTCGGCTATATTACTCTTAATCTCTTAAAAGTCAACAGGTAATTTCGATATTTTTAAAACTTATTCTCAAAACCAACTTCTCATCAAATTCACTGCCTAAAGCAACTCACCCAATTCCAAGTAACTGTTTTTCAACAAGTTTCTATCTGCATCACCGCCGATGGATGTGCATTATAGACCATTAAATTCCCTTTGCAATACCTTTTTTAAATTAATATCACCGTCTGTTTGTTTTTTAATCAAAAATGCTAAAAATAGTCATTTTTTATATAAACATGGCTGTAAAAGCATCAATTTATCTAATATTTTTTCGTCCTGATTCTTTTCCTGCCACCTAAGTGGGCGACAATCAATATATTCACAATATCCACCTTCACCTTGTAAACATTGTTCATTCCAACTTAATTGATATTGGAAGCTTCCCACATATCCAGCAGCCAATCCAAACTTGTAGTCGCCACGGCTTTGTGCATAAAGTTCAAAAATAATTTTTCCATTTTTTTTACACTGCCAAGAAAATTCTCTTGGCAAATACATCTCTTTATCATTGGGTGTTCTAACTTTTGGATAAACGCGATGGATATGTAAATTTACATCTTCAGTAAAGCTTTCAACAGGCTTACCAAATTCTTGAATATCTAACCTTGAACATAAGATGATATTCCACTGATTTCTTATTTGTGTAAATGTAAGCTGAGTCGTTTCATTTAAATTAATAATTTGGCATGTATAGAAACATAAAGATAAAAATGGTAAATGTAGAGCCCTTGCATGTTTAAAGCGTCCTAATCCTTCAACTTTATACTTTTGTCCTTTATAAAAAATTTCACCCTCACATAAACATAAGGTTGACCAATAGTCTGAGACTCCCCACTGTAATGCAGAAGCATTAGAGATATTTTCTGGAATCTGAAGAGTAAGATCACATCCCATTTCCGGGTCTAGTCGCTGAAGATGGATCTTTGGGATTTTCCACTCAATCAAATCTGTTTTATCAAACTGATATTGTTTTGAGTCAAACTGGCATTGCCGCCGAATAGAATAAGTTTTTAAATGTCCCACACTATGCTGGCTATTACTTACAAGTACAGTTGCAGTATCGATTGCCGAAGTCGTAATTGAGTGAGTGTTATAGCAAAGAGGAATGCGCGGCTGTCCAACCATACTAATGTAATTAAAATAGCGCAGTGGAGCCGGTAGATTTGGAAGGATTAAGGCTTGATAAACAATTTTAAAAAAGCCGCGAGAAGGTTGATAGACAACCCCCTCTTTGGCATTAAGGCCCAGCTGCTGTAATTGATTAATTTGATTCATCAACATAGGCATACCGAACCTCGTCTATTTTATGTTTTTATTGTTTCGTTACTCTTACGTGCAAATAATGTCGTAACAAAACCAGATAGAGCATAGATTATTGAAACGGTCAAAATGCCCATTGGAATATTATAAGTGATTGCTGCAAAAATCAGTACTACTGGCAACATAACTACAAAAGGAACTCTTTTACGGTCCATTTGTTTGAAAGAGTAATATTTGATATTCGAGATCATGAGTAATCCCACAACAACCATAAGAACAGCATTAATGGTTTTAATCGCAATATCACGTAAATCAAAAATAAAAGGATAGTCGCGAGCAACCCACACTAATGAAATAATGATTATGGCAGCCAGTGGACTTGCAATCCCAATAAAATAGCGCTTATCTACCACACCAATTTGCACATTAAAACGTGCTAAACGGAAAGCTGCACATGCTGTATAAACAAAACAACATGCCAAGCCAATACGACCTAAATCATGCAAACTCCAGCTATACATAAGCATTGCTGGAGCTACACCAAAAGCCAATAAGTCTGAAAGTGAGTCATATTGCTCGCCAAAAGCACTTTGTGCACCAATAGCTCGAGCAACCCGGCCATCTAAACCATCGAGCAAAGCTGCAATAAAGATGGCATAAATAGCTTGGGTAAAATCCCCATTCATACTCGCAATGATGGAATAGAAACCAGACAACAAAGCGGCTGTCGTAATTAAGTTAGGCCAAAGATAAATTCCTCGGCGCTTCACTTTTTGTCCTTCCGGATTATCTTCTTCTTCAACCACTTCGAATGTAATCCCATCAAATGAATGTTCATTATGAGTTAAATCTTGCTCTGGTTTAGGCGCATTTGTCATTATTTTCTATTCCAAACATGTGCATTGATTTAAGTTAACTGTTATTCACCTACTAACCAGCGAACAGCAGCATGGCCACCAATTTCTTGCATACGTAGATGCGGGAATAACCACTGTAGGGCTTGGTCGGCTTGTTCAGAGAACTGCCAAGGTGGATTAATCACCAATAGACCACAACCATTTAAGCCTACAGGTGTATCATCTGGCCATACACAGATTTCACAAACCAATTGACGGCGAATACCTGTTTTGAACATTTTCTTTTCAAAACGCTCAATCATCGCTCGGTCTTTAATTGGATACCAAACTGCAAAAACACCTGTTGGCCATTTTTTATAAGCTTGTTGTAAAAGTTCAACTAATTGCGGAAAGTCTTTACGCTCTAATTCGTAAGGCGGGTCAATCATGACCAAACCACGTTTTTCTTTCGGTGGAATAACGCCGAGCAAGCCTTCGTATGCATCACGCTCATGTAAACCTGCACGTTTATCATAAATGTTATGTCGCAATTGCTCAAAAACATCACGCTGCATTTCAAACACGGTTGCTTTATCAATCTCACGCATACCTTGCAAAGCAAACCATGGTGACCCCGGATAACTACCCTTACCTTCTTCAGAACGTAACTGTTCTACTAACTTCAAATATTGCTGGATTGCTTCAGGTGCCTGACGCTTTTCCATTTCAGATATCTGAACTAGTCGATGAATGCCTGTAAGAAACTCTCCAGATTTTTGTGAAGGTGCCAGAGATAAATTATATTTTCCTGCACCTCCATGCGTATCGATATAACGATAAGGTTTATCTTTAGCATTTAAACGGTTGAGAAGCTGTAGCAAAAGCACATGCTTCATAACATCTGCAAAGTTGCCCGCATGGAAATGGTGACGGTAATTCATGTTGACTTTAATTCCTCAATTCAACAAATAGTTTAACATGAAAAAAATATTCTTTCGTAAGGTTGTGATCATCTAAAATAGAGCAGCTTGATATTTTTACGATCTACTCGAGGTTATATGCTCTATCACCTGCTTCCGGACTCATGGGATCTGGATCAAATTCTAGATGACTTAAATACGCATGGCTTTGCTATTATTAATCAAGCCTATTCGGATCAATATCGCGCGCAAGTCGCCAAAGAGTGTAGCTATCATATTGATGAATTTAGAGAAGCTGGTATTCAAAATGGTGTGGTGAGCAATATTCGTAGTGACCATATTCTCTGGATTAATGATGAACTCCCTATTGCTCAACAACATGTTGAAACCTTAACTTCATTTTCGCAAAGTCTAAATCAAGCATTCTATTTAGGAATTAAAGAAGTTGAAGCTCATTTTGCCCGTTATAATTTGGGTGAGTTTTATGCTTTACACCGAGACAATCCTCAACAAAAAAATGATCGTATTATCTCAACCGTTTATTATTTACATGCAGAATGGCAAGAAGATTGGGGTGGTCAATTACGACTGCAAGATAAAAATGAGAAATGGCATATCGTTAATCCAGAACCCAATCGACTGGTGATATTTCAAAGCAACTTATTGCATGAAGTATTAACTTCAAAGCAACAAAGGCTTTCGATTACAGCTTGGCTTCGTAGCGGAAATTCTATCTGGGTTTAAAAGCTACTCTTTAAATTTGGTAAATGAACCCGATATAAATGCTATTGATCAAGAAGGACTAGGGCGTATGTCTATTGAAAGTAAAACGATTGTGAACAGAATTGGTGAGACAGATCAACTTTATTTGACTGAAAATACGCCTGAACTTGCTTTGGAGCGTGCCGATTTACGCTTACAACTTGTCATATTAAGTCATGTTCGCCAAGAGCAGCTTCATTTTTTACAAGAGGCGATTGTTTTACTTGAACAAGCTCGTATGGAATATGAAGAGATGCCTTTGAGTCTGTATCTCAATTTATCTTTGCATTTGGCTAAAGCCTATATGCTTTATTTTGAATTAAATAAAGAAAAACGTTTTGCGTTGATTACTCAACAAATTTTGAAGCCATTAGCCCACTATGAACATGCAGATATATATTTCTTCTTGGCTTATGCATCAGCAGCGCGAGAAGAGTCAGCACTAACCAGACATTGGTTAACTAAATATTTATCAACAACCCAATGTGATCTTGAGTTGCTTCACGCACACCCTGTCTTTAATTCGGTTCGCCAAGAACCATGGTATAAAAATTTAGTAAAATCAAAAACGCACTAAATATTTAATTTGAATCGGCCTGTTCTATATCTTATGTAAAACAGGCCTTATTTTTAATTTATCTCTTTACACTATCTTCATGTAGTTGTTCATTCAGCTCATCAATAACCACAATCCACTCATCATCTTTTTCCCAATGACTTTTTAAGAAGTCACTTTGGCCTTTTGACCAAAAAGAGGCTTCATGTAGTTTCTGATCAGCCGGCAATTGATGTGTTTTGATAAAGTTTTCGATACTTGCTTCATCCGAATCTAAACCCAGCTGATCAAATAAAAGTTCTAAAGTAGGTTGCTGCTCAAACATTGTTATTCTCCTATAACTTGTTTTAAATCATCTATTAACTAATCTAACAATAAAACCTTTTTATATGCATGATAGTGTCTATATTTTCTTGTTGTTTTTTGTGTTTGGTTGCGAATGATTGAATATAAAAAAGCACTCTAAAAAGAGTGCTTTTTTTAACTTATCAAAAAGATAAATTATTTCAACATGTCAGCAATCGCTGCACGTTCTTCTTCAAGCTCATTTAACGTAAAGTTAATACGTTCACGGCTGAATTCATCAATTTCTAAACCTTGAACGATTTTGTATTCGCCGTTCTCAGTTGTTACAGGGAAACCAAACATAACGCCTTCTGGAATACCATAAGAACCATCAGATGGAATACCCATAGTTACCCATTTGCCGTTTGTACCAAGTGCCCAGTCGCGCATATGGTCAATTGCAGCGTTAGCAGCAGAAGCAGCAGAAGACAAACCACGCGCTTCGATAATCGCAGCACCACGTTTACCAACAGTTGGAAGGAACACATCTTTGTTCCATGCCGCATCGTTGATTTTGTCTTTTAAGCTTTCGCCATTTGCAGTTGCAAAACGGTAGTCAGCATACATTGTTGGAGAGTGGTTACCCCAAACTGTTAAGTGTTCGATATCAGCAACTGCAACACCAGCTTTTTGAGCGACTTGAGTCAACGCACGGTTGTGGTCAAGACGCAACATAGCAGTGAAGTTTTTCGCTGGAAGGTCTGGAGCAGAGTTCATAGCGATGTAAGCGTTAGTGTTTGCAGGGTTACCTACAACTAATACTTTAACGTCACGACTAGCAACTTCGTTTAATGCTTGACCTTGACCGATGAAAATTTCACCGTTAACTTTTAACAAGTCAGCACGTTCCATACCAGGACCACGTGGACGAGAACCTACCAATAAAGCGTAGTCAGCATCTTTAAATGCAACTTTCGGATCATCAGTCCCGATCATGCCAGCCAATAAAGGGAAAGCACAGTCATCAAGTTCCATCATTACGCCTTTAAGCGCTTGTTGAGCTTTTTCAACTGGAACTTCAAGCAATTGTAAAATAACAGGTTGATCTTTACCTAACATTTCACCGCTTGCGATACGGAATAATAAGCTGTAACCAATTTGACCTGCAGCGCCAGTCACGGCAACACGAACGGGTTGCTTCATGTAATTGTCTCCAATGAATGTCCTTAATCTAGCTAAATAGGAATTCCATCTAACTAAATCATCATAAACGGCAAAGATTGTACTCTAAAGATGTGGCAGATGCATGTAAAAGCGACTCATTTTCACCAAAAGTCTGATAGAAAATACAAATTAATATTTACAAAAAGATTCAATGCATGGTCAGCATTTTTTTACGAAATGACCGTCATCTTTAGTAACTACCTTTAATCGTGATTTCACCTGGGCAATTCGATACCACATGATTTGCACATTGTTTATATTGGCCTTTTACCGTGTAACACACCTTCACTTCAGTTAAAACCACATCTGAACGCGATAACTGACAACTTAAACGAATACCATTTTGAGGCAAGGTCGGATTAAGACGAGTAAATTGCTGTTTTAAAGCTGACTGTTGAATTTCAACATTCGTCGAACTTGTGAGGCTAGCTGGAATTTTTAGACGTTCAGCAAAGTTAATGACTGTCCGGAAATATTGACTTGCATTCATAGGAACGCACCCACCTACATTTTTCCAAAGCTGCACACGGGCATTGTTATCAGGCATAACCCGCGCTACGACTTTAGATTGTAATGGAGAAAGAGTGGCCGAACTTTCTGTTGAACAATCGGTTTGATTTGTTTCTGGCATGAGGCCTGTAATTGTCAAAGAATATCCTTCGAGACATTTACGTTGTTTTTGTTTAGAGGGATCTAACGCACACGCGGCAGGTGTCATCTGCACATGCATGACATACCCCTGTAAATTAACAGGTTCGGCATGTAAAACGGAACTCATCAACCCTACTCCTGCACAGATAAGCCACCATGCAAGTTGCAAAATTGAACGAAGTTCCAAATATCTATATTTCATTTAATTAAAACTTGAATATGCCAATTAAAAGAAGATCCATAATCAACTACCTTAAACTTAAGGCGATGTACGCATTGGAATGACTTTCATACGTTGTGATAAAGATTGAGCCCCTTGACCCAATATCACCCCATAATGTGTTGCATTAGTCATAACATGCTTGACATAGTCTCTGGTTTCTAACAATGGGATTGTCTCTGTATATTGGTCAGCCGAAATTGATTGATAGTCCGGTTGCCAACGTCTCGCCCGATTAGGCCCCGCATTATACCCTGCTGTAGCCAAAACAGGGTTATTGCTTAATTGCCCTTGAATCATCGACAAATAAAATGTTCCATATCGAATATTGGTATTCATTTCATTTAATGCCGCTGGATTATAGGTTTCACCCATTTGACGTGCAATCAACTTCGCCGTATCAGGCATAATTTGCATAAGTCCACCCGCTCCAACGTGAGAGCGCGCAGAGGTAACAAATCGGCTTTCTTGTCGCATTAAACCATAAGCCCACGCTGGATCAATTCCTGCATTGTAACTATGACTTACGACATTAGTCTTATGAGGCGTCACATAGCGATATGTATCATTATGTTTGTTTGTTGTACGATCTGCTGCATAAATTGCACGGTCATACCACCCCATATCATGAGCACGCTTTGCCGCAGCTAACAACACACCATCGTCATGTTGAAGATAAGCTTGTCGAACTGCCCAGTTCCATTCTCGGTTAGTATAAGTCGGATTTGCATTAATACGTCTTAAAGTAAAAGCGCGATTAAAGTGAATATTCTGGTCTAAACGTCTCAAGTCACTTGCTGTTGGCTGGTCATCATAGGGTTGATGATTATAACGCTCACCCAAACGATCTTTTGCTAAAAGGTTGTGATAGTCATCACCACTTTCAGCCAATTTTTTATAAATACGTTGCGCAGTATTTTTCGAACTACTATCACCGCGCTGCTCTGTTGCACGAGCAAGCCAATATTGCCAACGATCTTCTTGTTTTTGTGTCACGCTCATAGCATCAATGGCACGGATTAAACTTTCCCATGCACCAAATCGAATTGCCTGACGCGCATAAATTTCAGCTTCTTCTGGACTTAGAGGATAACCATAACTTGCATCAAAATATTGAAGAACCTCACGATTGAAATTATTTTTCATGACCGTGGTGCCACCAATATAAGCAACGGTTCGATATAAATACTTTTGTATATTCTCTGGTGTACCTTGAGCGACACGTTGTACGTTCGAAAAAGCGTTAGGTAAGTCATTATTAGCCAAACGACCTAATGCAAAAATCAAATAAGCATAGTCTGTATCATTTGTTTTAGGCGCACTCCACAAATAATTGAGTGGATTAGCCTGAATTTGATTAAGCTGAGCCAAAGACAAATTCATTCCCAAAGTCTGTGCGGTAGCGAGGGCCTGCCCTGTTAAACCAGAACGTAACTGTACCCAAAGACGCTGTTGTTTATCTTGCTGACTCATTAATGGACTAGATAACATCAAGCGTCCTAGCCCCACACAAGATTCAGGTTGCGATTCGGTGGCTAACCATACATCTTTGTATTCAGCAAAAACTAGTGCATCACCAGTTTTTGCTCTCACCTGTGCCAATGCGCAATTTTCAGCCTGATCAGGATTAGTTACATAGGATAATAAAGGTTGTGCAGATGCGAAGTCAGCTTGTTTAACTTTTTCTTCAACATAATCGGCTGCTAATTTCTCAGCCATTGCTGATTGAGGATAACGTTGAGCAAAACTTACAATCGAAGCTGAAGGTTGAAAGCCAAGATTGGTATTAAGTTTCCAATATTCCGGATAGTACCCCAATACATCATTTTGCATAGCAAGCTGATATTGGTCTAATAATGCTGTATTGCCACTATTTGCAGCGTTTAATGCGTCATTAAACTGCTCTTCGGCAGCATAGGTAAATGAACAACCAAGTAAACACATAGCTCCTAACCAGCTACGATGCATATATTTATTTTTCATTACACGACTATGGATTGATGAGCTCTTTCTACTTGGTCTCATAAATGTGTTAAACCCTGACTATTCACCTTCAGAGCATAGTTTAATTAGTCTTCGTGCTTTCTTTTGTTGTGTTATGTAACTCTCTGATTCAACATCATTAAAATTTACATAATTTACTTCAAAAAAACCGTGTCATGTTCTGAAGGTTTACTGTTATCGGTTCGGTCCAAATACTGCTATAATGAATGGTTTGACCCATTTTGGGCAAATTTATTCTTTTTTAGATCGATCTGTTAGGAGCCTGCATGACGGTTCAAACCTTCATTCCCAATGGTGCCAAAGCTGCCTCAGAAAACACTGTTACCCAGCCAACGCACACCACTGATGTTTCAATAAAAAAACTTTATATTGAAACTCAAGGGTGTCAGATGAATGAGTATGACAGTCACCGTATGGCAGACCTTTTAGGGGACTCTCACGGTTACATTTTAACGAGCAACCCTAATGAAGCAGATATCCTGCTCATGAATACGTGTTCTATTCGTGAAAAAGCACAGGAAAAAGTATTCAGTGAATTAGGACGCTGGCGCAAACTAAAAGACAAAAATCCTGATCTTGTGATTGGTGTTGGTGGGTGTGTTGCCTCTCAAGAAGGTGACAACATTCAAAAACGTGCGCCTTATGTGGACATGATTTTTGGCCCTCAAACATTACACCGTTTACCGCAAATGCTTGATCAACATAATGCTCAAGTAGAAAAACCTAAAAAAGATAAAATCAAACTGGTTGATATTTCTTTTCCAGATATTGAAAAGTTCGACTTTTTACCAGAACCACGTGTAGAAGGCTTTAAGGCTTTTGTTTCTATTATGGAAGGCTGTTCTAAATACTGTTCTTTCTGTGTAGTTCCATATACACGCGGTGAAGAAGTTTCTCGACCTTTAGATGATGTACTTGCAGAAATTGCAGGGCTTGCTGAAAAAGGTGTCCGTGAAATTTCACTTCTTGGACAAAATGTAAATGGTTACCGCGGTGAAACCTTTGAAGGTGGCATCTGTACTTTCCCTGAATTGTTACGACTCGTTGCAGAAATTCCGGGTATTGGACGCTTACGTTATACAACATCGCACCCACTTGAGTTCTCTGATGAGCTTATTCAGTGTTATGAAGATTTACCTCAAATGGTGTCACATTTACACTTGCCGGTACAAAGTGGTTCGAATGATGTTTTAAAAGCAATGAAGCGAAATCACACGATTGATGTTTATATCGATAAAATTGCGAAGCTCCGCAAAATTCGCCCAGATATGCATTTATCAAGTGACTTTATTATTGGCTTCCCTGGTGAAACCGATGAAAATTTTGCAGAAACATTGCAATTTATCAATGATTTAGACTTCGATCATTCGTATAGTTTTGTTTATTCAAAACGCCCAGGTACGCCAGCATCAGACTTGCCAGACACCACACCTGAGCAAGTTAAAAAAGAACGTTTAGCTCAAGTTCAAAAAGTAATTAAGCAGTCTAGTATTGAAAAAACAGATGCCATGTTAGGTAAAATTGAACGTGTACTTATTGAAAAAGTATCTGATCAAGACCCTAATATTTTAATTGGTACTGCTGACAATACACGTCTGGTCACTTTCGTTGGTGATGCGACTTGGGTTGGTCGTTTTGCAGAGATCGAGATTACTGAAATTAAAACTTTAAATTTTGTTTACGGTGAGCTCTTGAATCTTGAACCTGACGTGGCGTAATGTAGAGGTATTCTAAAGTCTACTGAAAGGTTTTCTCTTGACTGCAGCGATTCGACGTACCGTAACATTTCCTGAAATTTCAATGGAACGTTTAAAGAGCATTCTAGGTGCCTATAATGGGCACCTGAAGCAAATTGAACAGCGTTTAGATGTCAAAATTACTCATCGTGGAGATGTTTTTCACATAGATGGTGAAATTGATGCTGTTGGGAGAGCCGAAGCATTATTGCAACGACTCTACGAAGAGTCTGAGCTATCCCAGCAAATCAGTGCCGATCTATTACACCTCCTCATTCAATCTTCACAAACTGAACGCAATTTCGAGTTAGTTGGTGACGAAATGGATGAAAATGATGCGCCGCTCGATGTCTATTTCCAGACACGAAAAGGCCGCATTAATCCACGTGGTGCCAATCAAAAACGTTATGTACAACGTATTTTACAAAGCGATATTTCTTTTGGTGTAGGCCCTGCTGGTACAGGTAAAACCTATTTAGCAGTTGCCGCCGCCGTAGATATGCTAGAACGTAACGAAATCCAGCGGATTTTACTTGTACGTCCTGCTGTAGAAGCTGGAGAAAAGCTGGGTTTCTTACCTGGTGATTTAACCCAGAAAATTGACCCATATCTACGCCCTCTTTACGATGCCCTTTACGAAATGCTTGGCTTTGAAAAAGTTGCCAAGTTAATTGAGCGTCAAGTAATTGAAGTTGCACCTCTTGCATATATGCGTGGTCGCACACTTAACCATTCATTTGTAATTCTGGATGAAGCTCAAAACACAACACCTGAACAAATGAAAATGTTCTTGACCCGTTTAGGTTTCGGCTCTCGTGCAGTAATTACAGGTGACATTACTCAAGTAGATTTACCTAAAGGTCAACAATCTGGTCTGGCACACGCACTTCGTGTACTTGAGAATATTACCGAAATTCATATTACCCGTTTCCATTCCCGCGATGTTGTACGTCATCAACTGGTTCAAAAAATTGTTGAAGCGTATGAAGGTTGGGATGGAGAACAACATCGTCTTAATGCTGAAGCACGTGCTGAACGCAAAGCACGTCAAGAAGCGTTAATGACCGAAAACGATACAGCAGCAGACTTGCAACATCAGGATGCTTAAGGATTCATTTTGAAAATCAGTTTAAGTTTACAACAAGACCTTCAATTACCTGAGTTAGAGCTCAAACGAGCTCATCTCAAAAAAATTATTGAGACAACTTTACGCCACGTTGGTTATAAAGAAGATTGTGAAATTGGCGTTGCTTGTGTCGATTTAGCAGAAAGCCAACAACTTAATCTGCAATATCGAGAGAAAGATAAACCAACCAATGTTTTATCTTTTCCAAGTGATATTCCTGAAGAAGTTTTACCAATGCTCGATGCCTTTCCTCTGGGTGACTTAGTCATTTGTATTCCAGTTGTATTGCAAGAAGCTGTTGAACAAAAGAAAACAGCTCAAGAACACTTTGCACATTTATTAGTACATGGTGTTTTGCATTTACTCGGTTATGACCACGAAACTAGTGACGAAGAAGCTGAAGAAATGGAAGGGCTTGAAGTTGAAATTCTAGCAAAACTGAATATAGACAATCCCTACCAAGAACAGATCTAATCATTATTGATTAGATGAAAAACATAGTCTGCCTTCAGGTGAGATGTTGTTTAATGAACTAAAATCAATGTGGATAAGCCAAAACTTATCCACATTTTTTTATTAATGCACTTCAAATTCTGCTTGAGCGGGATCGAAACGCCAAGTACGTACAATACGCAATTCAGAAATATCTTTCATATTGGCATCAAAATGCCCAAATGGTGCGCCGCGACGTACTGAAGACTTTGCAGCTTCATCTAATACCGAATGCCCTGAGCTCTCAAGTAACCGGATTGCACGAATCCCTCCTTGTGCATTTAAAATAACCATTAAACGAACTTCGCCTTTCAATTGTTGCAGTTTGGCTTCTTCTGGATAATAGCGATTACCATACAACTCCACTTTCTCACGGAATTTATCTAAATAAGCAGCCGAGGCATCTTTTTTCGCCTGAATTCCATCTACTGTTTTTATTTTTTGCTGGCGGCTGAAATCTTGTCTACGTTGTAAATATTGTGCTTCGAGACTTGCAACCATCGCAGCTTTTGCCTGAAATTGACTTTGTAATTGTTCTAATTCTTTTTTCCTTTGACTGGCGTCAGCTTGTTTTTGCCAACTCAAAACAGTCATTAAGACTTTTTCTTCAAATTTAAGCTCTCTTTGTTGCTGAACCTTTTGCAAACTTTCTAACTGTGCATCTCCAGTTGAAGCATCATTAGGCATAGGATTTGGAGTATCACTAGAGGTACGGTGAGCTTCTCGAAATGCGCCTGAACCTTGCTGGTCTGCTTGCGCCAAAAAGTCTGCTTGCTGAACTGGCTCATTGCTTGATCGAATTGAAATTGCAATTTCTTTAGTAGATTGCTCTGATGGACTAGGCATCGCAAAGTGAATGAGCAACACAAAAATATGCAGTAAGACTGCCAATATTGTCGCAGCAATAAAGACTCGGTCTTGCCACCAATGATAAAAAGGCTCTATCGATAGACTTCTTTTGTTCAACATAATTTTAAAAGCATATAAATGCCTTATCCCCACGGTTTAATACCGAATAAAATATAAACTGATATTCAAATTTGGATAAAAGTGTGATTCACTTCAAGTATAGAGTTTTATCCATTTTCATTTTGTCAAAATGTATCAATTAAATTTGTTACACTGCAATATCAAAACTCGTTTTTTATCATAATAAAGATTGTGTTGGTTCTTAAGTAAATTATCTTCTGGAAGTTCTTTTATGCAAACGCTCTTTTCCTCATTAGTCAGACGCCTTCAAAAAGTCTACCAAAAAGCAGAAGCATTCATTGAAGAAGAAAGAGATTTTACGTTATCACAAACCTTTCTGAATGCGACTTTACAACGTTATGTCACCAATAATGTTGAGTTTTTAGATGACCTCCATGCCGATCTTTATCATGACTGGTTAAGGTTATATGCAACCATGCATGTAAAAGGCCTAGAGACGACATTATCTGTTGATTTAAAACTGATTCAGATGGAATTTAATAAAGAACAACAGCTATTAGTTTTTGAGCAAATTAGCAACACACAAATTATTGAAGCGAAATATAAAAACTTTTGGCAAAAGATTGCCGTAAAAGCCGCAGTTTTTTACTACCATAAAATCTTGAAAAAAGATCCTTTGGGAATGATTCTTCAACGTTTTAATGTTGCAGAAGAACGTGACGAACTCATATTTCTTGATCTCAACCGCTGGTTTGGTAAAAAAGCCAGTATCATCGAGACACTAGGTAAAGTACATGTAAATTACGCACGAGTTCGTGAAGCTGAGTTAGTCGTATTTGGAAATGTTAATTTAGCAGCCCTACTTTTCCGTGATCAGGACGATGATTATGAAGATGAATTAGAAGATTCTGAAATCACGCCAATCCAGCAAAAAGATGTATAAAGCTGTGATGAATAAAAATGAATTAACTGCCAAAAAACACAAATAGATTACACATTTAGCATAAATCCTGATTTTTTCTCCATGATCAACAGGCATAATATGTTCAAGTTATAGATGCATCAGCACTGACTTTTCAGTCTGTACAAGGATATTTACTTATGGCAACAAAATTTCTGAAATCATTTGGCATCGCAACAGGTATTTCAACAACTTTGCTTTTTGCAGGCTTCTCAAGTCATGCACTTGCCATGAGCCCATTTCAGGCAAATTATCAGTTTACTTATAATAATAAAGGTATGGGTTCGGCGACACGTGCCTTAAGCCAGCAAGGTAATAATTGGACTTATAATTTCACTGCAAAAGCAGGTGGAATTGCTTCAGCAAGTGAAACAAGTAAATTTAGTTTCGCTAATGGTAAAATTGGATCTCAAAGTTTTAGCCGTACCAGCAAAATTTTGATTCATAACAACACTATGAATATTAACTTCAATCCAAACAGCAAAACTATTTCTACGAAGAAAGATGATAAAGCTCGTTCATTTGCTTGGCAGGCTGGTGTACTTGACGAGTTAAATGCAGAATTACAAGTTCGTGAAGATTTAAAAAATGGTTCACTTAAAACTTCATACCCTCTTGCCGATGCAAAAGAAGTTGAAAATCGTCGTTTTGTAAAACAAGGCAATGAAAAAATTAAAACCTCTTATGGCACCTTTGATACTGTAAAAGTTGTTTTAGAACATGGTAAACCAGACCGTAATACTATTTTCTGGTTAGCGCCTAAATTGGACTATTTACCAGTTAAAGTCAGTCATGTTGATGGTAAAACTTCTTATGGCTTGTTATTAACAAGTTATACGGGTAAAACGAATTAAAGCTTGCATTTTTTCGGATGCTTTTTAAAATACGCATTTGCTTTAAAAGCATCCGTCTAGAGGATTCTCCCGTGCACGCACTAGAACAGAAAATCTTAACAGAAGGTATCGTTCTATCTGATCAAGTCTTGAAAGTCGACGCTTTCTTAAACCACCAAATTGATCCTGTACTCATGCAGCAGATTGGTAAAGAATTTGCCGCTCGCTTTAAAGATGCAGGGATTACCAAGATTATTACCATTGAAGCATCAGGTATTGCACCTGCAATCATGGCAGGTTTGGAACTTGGTGTACCTGTAATTTTCGCTCGTAAATATCAGTCATTGACGTTAAAAGATGACTTATATCGCTCTAAAGTATTTAGTTTTACTAAACAAACTGAAAGCACAATTGCGATCTCAAACAAACACCTTCATTCAACTGATAAAGCATTAGTTATTGATGACTTCTTGGCGAATGGTCAAGCAGCATTAGGACTAATTGATTTAATTCACCAAGCCAATGCAGAAGTTGTTGGCGTAGGTATTGTGATTGAAAAATCATTCCAATCAGGTCGTGATTTATTGCTTGAAAAAGGCTACCGAGTTGAGTCATTAGCACGTGTTCTTTCTCTTACAGATGGCAAGGTTACCTTTGTAAAAGAATAAATTGTGCAAATAAAAAAAGAGCGGATATCCGCTCTTTTTTTATTTGTTTTTAAAGTACCTCTGTAAGCTTCTTAACAACCTCGCCTAGACGTTTGCCTTGAGCTTCACACAAAATCTTTTCATCCTGACTTAACTTCTGGTCATGGCGGGGTCCGCTTACATGAGTTGCCCCATACGGTGTTCCACCTGTTTTAGTATTAGATAAAGCTGGAATTGCATTTGGTAATCCCAAAATCATCATTCCGTGATGAAATAACGGCGGTAGCATCGTGAGTAAAGTACTCTCCTGCCCACCATGCATCGATCCAGAAGAAGTAAAAACACAAGCAGGTTTATTATGTAATGCCCCATTGAGCCAAAGACTCGTCGTTTGGTCCCAAAAATATTTCATTTCACTTGCCATATTACCGAAGCGAGTTGGGGAACCTAATGCCAGACCCGCACAATTCGCTAGATCATCTAACGTACAGTAGATATCACCTTCTGCCGGAATACTTGGCTCAGCTATTGTGACGACTGGAGCAATATTTGGCACTGTCCGAATTTTCACTGACATACCCGCAGACTCAACACCATTGGCAATTAAATGTGCCATTTCTTTTGTAGAGCCATATTTACTGTAATAGAGTACAAGAATGTAAGGTTGCATCGGTTTCATAAATTTTGTTAAAAAGAACACTATACGGTATTTTTTATTTTTTTGGCGAAACCAATCTTATGAAATTCTAGAGGTGATTGATTGTGTAGCATGAAAGGTAACACGAGCAAATTTCTCAAATTCGTTGGGTAAAAGTTTTATCAACTTTGTTGAATTTTATGCTCAGACAACAGAAAGCCAACTTTTTTGAAAAAGATTAGGGCTACAATTTTTTCTATAGCGCATAGTAAACTTACAGAACGACTTTAGTTCTATAAGTTATTATTTTGCTTTAATCTATGATTTGAGTTGTTAAGCTCATATTTTGATAAGCTATTAATCGCCCAACATGATGATTAAAAAAATCGGGATAGACGACGCATGTTACAACGTTTTTTAAGTAAGCTTCCTTTTTATAATAAAACCTGGTTTCAATTCGTTTTATATGTATTTAAGCGTTTTGAAGCTGATCGGTGCCGCGAACAGGCTGGCTCTCTCACTTACACAACTCTATTCGCAGTTGTGCCGATGTTAACGGTTTTTTTAGTAATTATTTCTTCAATTAAAGCGTTAGAACCTGCAAGACAACAGCTCCAACATTTAATTTATAGTAATTTTTTACCTAAGAGCACTATCGCATTTGATAAAGCGCTAAATGCTTTTACAGAAAAATCCAGCAACTTAACTGTTATCGGTGTGCTGTTTTTATTCGTCACAACCGTCTTAATGCTCACATCAATTGAAACTGTCTTTAATCGTATTTGGCGAGTTAAAGAAACTCGTAGTGGCATTATGGGCTTTATGCGTTATTGGACGATCATCTCTTTAGGTCCAATTATTTTAGGAAGCGCATTCGTCATTTCATCTACTGTCGCTTCCATGAACATTCTCAGCAATAATTTTGCAGGATATCAACTTGATGGATCATTCATTCTCTGGATGATTTCGTTTGTATTGACTATTGTTGGCTTTTTTATTTTGTATTGGACTATTCCGAATCGAACAGTTCCAGTTTATGCAGCCGCTATAGCTGCCTGCTTAAGTGCTGCACTTTTTGAAATACTCAAAAACTTATTTAGCTTTGTGATGTCAAATTTCACCAGTTATGAACTGATCTATGGTGCATTTGCAGCAGTACCCATTTTCCTGTTATGGATCTTTCTTTCATGGAATATTATTTTGCTGGGCGTAGAAGTCAGTTTTGCTTTAACTGCTTTTCATTCAGGTAAAGAGCAAAAACGACACCCTGTGCTCATGTTATTAGATATTCTTGAATTGTTTTATAAAAAGCAGAAACTGGGTGAAAGTGTAAGTGATAAAGAAGCCTTAGAAATTTTAGGCCGAGGAGAAGTTGGACGCTGGCCCTCTTATGTACTTTTACTTGAAGAGCAAAATTTGATTAAGCGTACAGATAAAGATGAATATGTCTTAGTTCGTAATTTGTCTCAAGTCGACTTCTGGAGCTTTTTTACTGCTCTTCCATATCCACTCCCTTTACGCCAAGATGTCCAAAATGTGCATGATGACGATGAATGGATGGAAAAAATTGGTCCAGCTTTAGTTGAGTCTAATGACTATTTAGCTGCAAAACTTTCTATTCCCCTCTCCACAATTCTTGAAGAGAAATAAGTAGGCAGCAGCTTCTCATTTAATTAGCTGTACTCTAATGTTTAGCTTATAAAAAAACCCTATTATTGAAAAATAATAGGGTTAAAAATATCTAGCGGCGCAAATGAAATTACGCTTTTACAAAAGTTTCCCACACAAAATCTTGTGTTGCACCCTTTAATGTCATTTTCAACTGATCACCCGAGTGTAATGGTCCAACACCCGCAGGTGAGCCTGTCATAATCACATCACCCGGCTCTAATGAAAAAACCTGATTAATATCGGTTAACAGATCGCCAATCGTAAACATTAATAGTTCAGTATTCCCATCTTGACGTAACTCATTATTAATATGGAACGTGAATTTAGTTTCTTGCCAATTTGTAATTTCGCTCAAATCGACCCAGTCTGCCAAAACACAAGCACCATCAAAAGCTTTTGCACGCTCCCATGGGTGACCTTTAGTTTTCAGGTCATTCTGTAAATCACGCATTGTTAAATCAAGACCTAAAGTCACTGCCCCAATCGCTTTCAATGCTTTTTCAGGGTCCGTTTCACCTTTTAAAGGCTGGTCAATACGTAAAACTAATTCACACTCAAAATGACAACTGCCCCAAGCTGGATTCCATGAAATACCGTCATTTAAACCAATCAAGCTACTAGGTGGTTTAATAAATAATATAGGTCTGTCAGGCATAGCATTATTTAATTCTTTGACATGATCGGCATAACTTCTGCCTACGCAAACGATTTTTGAAGGACGTGTATTCATGAGGCTTCCTTTGTTGTTGCGGCTAATAAGTCCAATAATTTATTTCTTAAATTTATTTCTTAAATGTATTTTCAAATATAGTTTGATCTGAAACCTGTGCAAATGCTCGCTTTGGCACAATAATTACAGTTTTATTTTTTAGCTCAAGCATGTAAGTCAGCTTGCCTTTAGCAAAAGTTTGCACATCTGAATATTGCATCACTTGTTTACGACCGCTGGCATAAAGCTCAAAATAATCTTGATAGAGGTCGATGCCCTGCTCGCTCTTTCCAAACTGGTAACGAACAAATTGACGTTTAAATAACATCGGTAAAAGCCAATAACGCATCAGCCCTTGCATCACCAGAAAAAAAATACCTAGCCCAACATAATATCGACCAACCCCAGAGAAACCTAAATAAAGTCCCCAAATAATAATTGCGATACTAATCGCAGGTGTTAGAAAACGGGTAAATTGTTTTTTCCCAAATGTCACTAATGAAAATCCATCTTGTGACTCTTCTAAATTCAAATAGTAACGTAAAGATAAAGCTGTTTTTTGCTCGGTCATTGCACTGCATCGATACTCAATAAATCGGAACTATTAGAGCATATTCATTTCAGCTTTAAAATGAATCAAAGGCTATTTTTTGTTTTGCTCAAAAGTAGCCTTAGTAGCGAGATTAAAAATATTTTTCGTTGCATATATGGAACGTAGATTCATATTTATTGGGCTTATTTCACTTTTTAAAATTTCTACAATAAAAGCATCACCTTCTTAGTGGAATGTCTCATGTCTTTTTTTGCAAAATTATTTGGCTTAAATCAAAAAGCAACTGTCTCAAAAGATGTGGTTACGCAAACCACTCAAAAGATGAATCCTTCCAATGAACCAAGCTTTTTAGAATTAATTAAAAAACGCCGTTCTATTTATTCAATTGGAAAAAACTTAAAACTCTCTCCTACTGAAATTGAAAAACTAATTCAAGAAGCTGTAAAACATAGCCCATCTGCCTTTAACTCCCAATCTTCTCGCGTTGTGGTTTTATTTGACCAATCACACCAAAATTTCTGGAATATAGTTCTAGATGTATTAAAAACTATTATTCCGGCAGAAGCCCTAACTGGAACTGAACAGAAAATTCAAAGTTTTGCATCAGGTGCAGGTACAGTTTTATTTTTTGAAGACCAAGATGTGATTAAAGGTCTACAAGAGCAATTCGAGCTATATGCTGATAACTTTCCAATCTGGTCTGAGCATTCAACAGCAATTGCACAATTTGCAGTATGGAACGTCCTAGCTGAACAAGGCATTGGCGCTTCATTGCAACACTATAATCCAATCATTGATGAGAAAATTAATGCAGCTTTTAATGTTCCTACTCACTGGAAATTAAGAGCTCAATTAGTATTTGGTTCAATCGAAGGCGAAGCAGGTGAAAAAGCTTTTATTGAAGATGAAAGCCGTTTTAAAACATTTGGTTAATCTTATCCAGCTTTAATTCTTTTCAAAGCTGGTTTCTATGAACACCGGCTTTTAATAAAGATGATAAAAATCAGACACAAAAAAACCGCTATATAGTAGCGGTTAATTCTTCAAGTGGTGCGCTCAGAGAGATTCGAACTCCCGACCCCTTAGTTCGTAGCCAAGTGCTCTATCCAGCTGAGCTATGAGCGCGTACTTGATGTTGCGCATTATACGCATTTTTCAAAGCTTAGGAAGTCTTTTTTCATCTTTCTGTCATCAACCGTCTAGTTCTTAGCCAGCCCCTATTTTATATAAAATAGGAACTAAAATTATTGATGTTTTTCTCACCTAAAATGTATTTGAAATATTTTTTTTCAAATAAGTTTTATAGGCTTTTTGAAGCATTTGGCCATCTACCTACAAGATAAAGGCTACTGTTTTAGTCAACATTATAGAAATAATATATTTCTAGTTGAACTTTAACATTATAGGCACCAGTAAAATTTATCTAATATAATGCTTCAAATGAGTGAAAATATGATTAAAAAATAATTCATCAAAAAAATATTATATAAAAACTATTATTATTTTTACGTCTAAATTAAATAAATTATTATTTCATTAAATATCATTTAATATCAAAAAATGTGACTAAAAATACACATTGACAGCTTTTGATATCTAACCAATACTAAATTTTAATTATTGAGATATACATCTCACTAATTATGTAGCGCAATAAATAATACTTACTTAAAAATACATAATTATATAGGAAATAGACCAACATGTTTTTACTAAAAAATCTCGTATCTTCGATATCAAAAGTTACTCAAGACTTGGGTAATGTTGTATCGGTAAGTACCACTGTAAACACGGGTTCCTCTGTTGATGCGAATGTTTCAACATCAGGCTTACTTTCAAATGTTATTTCAACAGTAACTAATACTGTTACCCACACAACAACAGGCTTGGTTTCTGATGTGGTTGGTACAGTAACAGGTACTGTCGGTTCTACAAATCCCTTAGAAACTGTAACCAATGTTGTGGGTGGTATAACTGGCGGTTTGATTGGTGGAGTGTCTGGTGGCAATCCTCTTGAAGTTGTCACTGGTATTATCGGCGGCGTAACAGGTGGTGTGACTGGTGGAACTTCACCAATTTCTCCAGTCATTGATGTAGTTCAAGGCGGTATTGATATTCTTCAGGGCGTAGAAAGCTTAAAAACTGAAATTATTAATACAGGTATCGACACTGTTGCCGACACAATCATTAGCATCCTTCCACAAACCGAACATCCTGTTTCTGAAATTGCAGACCTCGGTACATTAACCTTCGAAACTTCTCGTGACACTGTAAATGGTGCTCTCGAAACTGTTTCTGACTTAGTCGGTGGTGATATTCAAGGTGCAACTGAATCAGCAACTGGTATTCTGGGTACGCTTATCAATAATGGTACAACTGCTGCTGGTATTATCACTGGTGTTGTTGGAAGTGTTACAGATGTAGTCGGTGGTGTAACTGGTGGTGTGGGCGGCAACCCTCTTGAAGTCGTGACTGACATTATCGGTGGCGTAACTGGTGGCGTTGGTGGCAACCCTCTTGAAGTCGTG
>NZ_FODU01000035.1:0-1707 GCF_900110445.1 Acinetobacter sp. yr461 | reverse complement strand
GCGCTCATAGCTCAGCTGGATAGAGCACTTGGCTACGAACTAAGGGGTCGGGAGTTCGAATCTCTCTGAGCGCACCAACTTGAAGAATTAACCGCTTTTATAGCGGTTTTTTTGTGCTTGTTTTTTAGTAATTTTAAAAAAAATCTAAATTTATAACTTTTTAATTATATTAGAGATAATCATAAATGAATCTAGCTTTATTTGATTTTGATGGCACGATCACTCACAACGACACATTTAGCTTATTTCTTAAGTTTTCGTTGAATAGAAAAACTCAAATCGTCGGTGGTATCCGACTTGCACCGTATATAGCAGGTTATAAACTTGGTTGGGTAACGGATAAAACTATTCGGACTAAGCTCTGTCAGGTAGGGTATGTAGGCTATGATGCGAATTCCTTAAAATATATGGGCCAAGAGTTTGCAAAAAAAGTACTTCCTAAATGTGTTCGTGAAAATGCTTTGGAGCGTATTCTCTGGCATAAACAGCAAGGTGATCAGATTGTTGTTGTCTCTGCATCATTAGGCGTTTATTTAGAAAGTTGGTGCCATTCTTTAGGTTTAGATGTTATATGCAATCAACTTGAAATACATAATGGTATTTTAACAGGTCATTTTATTGATGGTGATTGTGGTTATTTAGAAAAAGTAAATAGAATAAAAAATAAATATGATTTAAGCCAATATTCTACAATTTATGCCTATGGTGATACGCCTAATGATTATGCAATGTTAGAGTTGGCGCATAAGAAATATTATAGATGGCAAGAAATAAATTAATATTTAAAAATATATTAATAAAGAAAGCCACTTACTATAAGTGGCTTTCTTTTGTTTAATTATATTAAACAGTATTGAAAGAGTTTTCTAGGAAGTTATCAGTAAGTAATGACTGAGGTACGATAGTATGCGTTGTATTTGTTACGCTAGATACTGTAGAAGTTACTCCACCGAGTAATCCGCCACTCGTTAATCCACCAAGTAAATTAGAAATAACATCTAAACCACTTCCACCCGTAACACCGCCAGTTAAGCTACCCACGATATCAGTTACGATACCAATTGGATTGTCGCCACCCACACCGCCGGTAATCCCACCAGTTAAGCCACCTACAAGGTCAGTTACTACACCAAGAGGACTGTCGCCGCCAGTAACTCCTCCAGTTAAACCACCGAGAAGATCAGTTACTACGCCAAGAGGGCTATCATCACCAACGCTACCAGTTGCGCCACCAATAGTTCCTGTCACTCCGCCAAGGATTTCTGTTAATAAGCCCGTTGCAGTAGAGCCATTAGTAATAAGTGTACCCAGAATGCCAGTCGCTGATTCAGTTGCACCTTGAATATCACCACCGACTAAATCAGATACAACTTCAAGTGCACCATTTACCGTGTCACGAGAAGTTTCGAAAGTTAATGTACCAAGGTCTGCAATTTCAGAAACAGGATGCTCTACTTGTGGAAGAATACCGATAATTGTGTCAGCAACTGTGTCAATACCAGTGTTGATGATTTCAGTTTTTAAGCTTTCGACACCTTGAAGAATATCAATACCGCCTTGAACTACGTCAATCACTGGAGAGATTGGAGACGTTCCGCCACCAATACCGCCCGTTACACCGCCGATAATGTCAGTAACAACTTCAAGAGGATTGCCACCAACGCCGCCAGTTACGCCACCGATAATGTCAGTCACGACTTCAAGAGG